>NZ_JBGCCA010000012.1:0-188153 GCF_041261265.1 Streptacidiphilus sp. MAP12-33 | reverse complement strand
GGGCCCCCGCCGGGGCCGGCGCGCCGGGGGGGCCGCCGCCCGCGGGGGGCGGGCCGGGCCGGCGCCGCCCCGGGGGGGGCCCCCCCCCCCGGGGCCCCCCCCCCGGGGGGGGGGGGGGGCGGGCCCCCCCCCCCCCACCCCTCTCGGGTGGTACCGCTGACTACTCCGCGACGGCCTTCTTCAGGGCCTCGACGCGGTCGGTGCGCTCCCAGGTGAAGTCCGGCAGCTCACGGCCGAAGTGGCCGTAGGCGGCGGTCTGGGAGTAGATCGGGCGCAGCAGGTCCAGATCCCGGATGATGGCGGCCGGACGCAGGTCGAAGACCTTGGTCACCGCCTCCTGGATCTTCAGGACCGGCGCGGTCTCGGTGCCGAAGGTCTCGACGAACAGGCCGACGGGCTCGGCCTTGCCGATCGCGTAGGCGACCTGGACCTCGGCGCGCGTGGCCAGACCGGCCGCGACGATGTTCTTGGCGACCCAGCGCATCGCGTACGCGGCGGAGCGGTCGACCTTGGACGGGTCCTTGCCGGAGAACGCGCCGCCGCCGTGGCGGGCCATGCCGCCGTAGGTGTCGATGATGATCTTGCGGCCGGTCAGACCGGCGTCGCCCATCGGGCCGCCGATCTCGAAGCGGCCGGTCGGGTTGACCAGCAGGCGGTAACCCTCGACGGTCAGCTCGATGCCGCGCTCGGCCAGCGCCTTGAGCTCCGGCTCCACGACGAACTCGCGGATGTCCGGAGTCAGCAGCGAGTCCAGGTCGATGTCGGACGCGTGCTGCGAGGAGACCACGACGGTGTCCAGACGCACGGCCTTGTCGCCGTCGTACTCGATGGTGACCTGGGTCTTGCCGTCGGGACGCAGGTAGGGGATGGTCCCGTTCTTGCGCACCTCGGAGAGGCGGAACGACAGGCGGTGCGCCAGGTAGATCGGCAGCGGCATCAGCTCGGGCGTGTCGTCGCACGCGTAGCCGAACATCAGGCCCTGGTCGCCGGCACCCTGCTTGTCCAGCTCGTCCTCGTCGCCCTCGACGCGGTTCTCGTAGGCGCTGTCGACACCCTGGGCGATGTCCGGGGACTGCGCGCCGATGGAGACCGAGACGCCGCAGGACGCGCCGTCGAAGCCCTTCTTGGAGGAGTCGTAACCGATCTCCAGGATCTTGTCGCGCACCAGCTGCGCGATCGGCGCGTACGCCGCGGTGGTCACCTCCCCCGCGACGTGGACCTGACCGGTGGTGATCAGCGTCTCGACGGCGACACGCGAGGACGGGTCGTCCTTCAGCAGGGCGTCGAGGATGGTGTCGCTGATCTGGTCAGCGATCTTGTCCGGGTGACCTTCGGTCACGGACTCGGAGGTGAACAGGCGGCGAGACACAGCGCTCCCTGGGTTGCAGCGGCTGCTGACTGAACCGGTCGGGCGGGATTGCCCGGCGGTCCGGAAAGACTTGGAGAACTACTGTCCGGAGTGTAACGAACTGAACGCGGGGTACGTCCATCCGGTCTCATGTTGTGGATCACCTTTCGGGTACGGGGCGCCGCAGAAAGGTGCGATTCCCCGACCGATCAGGCGAATCGGACAGCCACGAGATCCCACAGCAGGTCCGCCAGCGCCGCCTTGGGCCCGTAGGGAACGGGCGTCTCGGAACCGTCGGCGCCGAGCACCACGGCCTCGTTGTTGGCGCTGCCGAAGGCCCGGTCCTCGCCGACCTCGTTGACGACCAGCAGGTCGCACTTCTTGCGGGCGAGCTTGGCCCGGCCGTTGACGAGAGCGTCGTTGGTCTCGGCGGCGAAGCCGACGACGATCTGGCCCGGACGCCGCCGCTCGGCGGAGATCTCCGCGAGCACGTCGGGGTTGCGGACCAGCGCGACGGGGGCCGGTTCCACGCCCTCGACCTTCTTGATCTTCTGCGCGGCGAAGGCCGCCGGCCGGAAGTCGGCGACGGCCGCCGCCATCACCACCGCGTCCGCGGTCTCGGCGGCGCCCAGCACCGCCTGCCGCAGCTCCAGCGCGGTGCCGACGCGGACCACGTCCACCCCGGCCGGGTCGGGCAGCTCGGTGTTCGCGGCGACCAGCGTCACCTTGGCGCCGCGCGCGGCCGCGACGGCGGCGATGGCGTAGCCCTGGCGGCCGGAGGAGATGTTGCCGAGGAACCGCACCGGGTCCAGCGGCTCGCGGGTGCCGCCGGCCGAGACCACGACGTGCCGGCCGGCCAGGTCGGCGGCCGTGACACCGGTACCGCGGTCGAGCACCCGGCGGCACAGCTCGAAGATCGCCGCCGGCTCGGGGAAGCGGCCCTTGCCGGTGTCGACGCCGGTGAGCCGGCCCACGGCGGGCTCGATCACGACGGCGCCGCGGCGGCGCAGCGTGGCGACGTTCTCCTGGGTGGCCGGGTGCTCCCACATCTCGGTGTGCATGGCGGGTGCGAAGACGACCGGGCAGCGGGCGGTCAGCAGGGTGTTGGTGAGCAGGTCGTCGGCGAGCCCGTGGGCGGCCTTGGCCAGCATGTCGGCCGTCGCCGGGGCGACCACGACCAGGTCCGCGTGCTGCCCGATGCGGACGTGCGGCACCTCGTGCACGCTCTCCCACACTTCGGTGGAGACCGGCTGACCGGAGAGCGCGGACCAGGTGGCCGCGCCGACGAAGTGCAGGGCCGACTCGGTCGGCACGACGCGGACCGAGTGTCCCGACTCCGTGAAGCGGCGCAGCAGCTCGCACGCCTTGTAGGCGGCGATCCCGCCGCTGACCCCGAGGACCACGTTCTTACCGGACACCCCGACCCACTCCCGCTCGACGAAGGCACTGCTGCACATGAAAAACGCCGCGGAGCGTCGGGTTGATCCGACGTTCCGCGGCGTCCAAGCCCCTGGGCCCGGCTCCGACTACTGCGGCGCCTCGACGGCCTCGGCGGTGAGCATACCGGCGTTGATCTCGCGCAGCGCGATCGACAGCGGCTTCTCGTGCACGTGGGTGTCGACGAGCGGGCCGACGTACTCCAGCAGGCCCTCGCCCAGCTGGGAGTAGTAGGCGTTGATCTGACGCGCGCGCTTGGCCGCGTAGATCACCAGGCTGTACTTGGAGTCGGTGGCCTCGAGCAGCTCATCGATCGGCGGGTTGATGATGCCTTCGGGCGCTGTCATCGAAGAGGACACGCGGAAACCTTCCGAACGAATGAAAAGACCAAAAAGATCAGACTACGCGCATCAAGGCTAGCAGCTCGGCCGCTACATCCTCGACGGAGGTGTTGACAAGGGTCGTGTCGAACTCGGCCTCGGCCGCGAGCTCCACCCGCGCCTGGGCCAGCCGCTCCTCGATGACCTCGGCGGATTCCGTGCCGCGCCCGGTCAGGCGGCGGACCAGCTCCTCCCAGGAGGGCGGCGCGAGGAAGACCAGCTGCGCCTCCGGCATGGACTCGCGCACCTGGCGCGCGCCCTGCAGGTCGATCTCCAGCAGGACCGGCTCGCCGGACTCCAGCCGGCGCAGCACCTCGGCCCGCGGCGTGCCGTAGCGGTTGCCGGCGAAGGTCGCCCACTCGAGCAGCTCACCGTTGGCGATCAGCTTGTCGAACTGGTCGTCGTCGACGAAGTGGTACTGGACGCCGTGCTGCTCCCCGGGCCGCGGCTTGCGGGTGGTGCAGGAGACGGAGAGCCAGACCTCGGGGTGTGCCTTGCGCATATGAGCGACGACCGTGCTCTTGCCGACCCCGGAGGGGCCGGAGAGCACGGTCAGCCGCGGACGTTCACTCATGTACCGATTATCCAGGAACCTGGCGGGTTCTCGAACCACCGGTGGACATCAGCCGTGGGTCAGGAGACAGCGCCGCCGAACTCACGCTCCAGCGAGGCGATCTGGTTCGTGCCCAGGCCGCGGACCCGGCGCGACTCGGAGATGCCGAGACGCTCCATGATCTGCTTGGCCCGGACCTTGCCGACGCCCGGAAGGGACTCCAGCAGGGCGGAGACCTTCATCTTGCCGATGACGTCGTTCTCCTGGCCTGCCTTGATGACCTCGTGCAGGGAAGCGCCGCTGTGCTTGAGCCGGTTCTTGATCTCGGCGCGCTCCCGGCGAGCCTCAGCTGCCTTGGCGAGCGCAGCCGTGCGCTGCTCAGGGGTAAGGGGCGGAAGTGCCACGCCGTTCACCTCAGTACTTCGAATGAATGGAACAGGACTTTGTGCCAGGTCAGAGGGGGAGCGAGCTCCCGAACTGAACCTATGGCCCGGACCCTACCGCTGTTCAGGCCTTTCGTCAGGGAAAAGAGCAGAAAAGTCCTGCTCAGGACCGCTTCCCGTCCGATCGGTGCGGATTTTTCGGTGCAAAACGGAACAGACGGCGAACGCGCAGCTCAGCGCCCTCACCGCCCGTTCACGACATCTTCACGCCGGAAGAGCGGCCCGGATCTCCTCGACGAAGCGCTCGGCGGCCTCGCGGAGCGCCGGCACGGACGGGCCGTGCTTGAGGACGTCCCGCGAGACGCTGGGCACGACATTGCGGGCGGAGGCACCGAAGACCCGCGGGATGTCCGCCATCGTCGCGCCCTGGGCGCCGACGCCCGGGGCCAGCAGGGGGCCGTTGATCGCCAGGTCCGCCTCGTCCACGTCGCTCAGCGTGGCGCCGACCACGGCGCCGAAGGAGCCGAGCGGCGCGGCGCCCGCGTTCTCGGCGGCCAGCTGGTCCAGGATCGACTGCGCGACCGTCCGGCCCCCGGCGGCCAGGGCGCGCTGCACCGAGGCGCCCTCGGGGTTGGAGGTGAGGGCGAGCGCGAACAGGCCGCAGCCGTTCTTGCGGGCCAGGTCGACGGCGGGCCGGAGGGAACCGAAGCCCAGGTAGGGCGAGACCGTCAGCGCGTCGGAGAAGAGCGGGCTGGACTCGGCGAGGAAGGCCTCGGAGTAGGCGGCCATGGTCGAGCCGATGTCGCCGCGCTTGGCGTCCATGACCACCAGGGCCCCGGCCGCGCGGGCCTCGGCCACGGACCGCTCCAGCACCGCCACGCCGCGGCTGCCGAACCGCTCGAAGAAGGCCGCCTGCGGCTTCAGCACCGCGACGCGGTCCGCCAGCGCCTCCACCACGGTCCGCGAGAAGCGCTCCAGACCGGCCACGTCGTCACCCAGACCCCAGGCGCTCAGCAGCGAGGCGTGCGGGTCGATGCCGACGCACAGCTGGCCGCGGTCGTCCATGGCCTGGCGCAGCCGGGCTCCGAAGGTCATCTCTGGTTCCTCTTCTTCTTCTCAGCGGTTCGTTCAGTGGTTCAGGTGATGGGCCAGGCCGACGGCGTCCGTCAGCTTGGCGAAGCCGCGCGCGGCGAGGGCCTCGCGCAGTTCGTCCAGGACGCGCAGGGGCGCCGTGGGGTCGTTGAAGACCGCGGTGCCGACCGCGACGCCGGAGGCGCCCGCGAGGACGAACTCCAGCGCGTCGCGCCCGGTGCGGATGCCGCCCATGCCGAGGATCGGCACGGCGGCGAACTGCCCGGCCCGCATCGCGGCGTGGACCTCGTAGACGCAGCGGACCGCGACCGGCCTGATCGCCGGGCCGGAGAGCCCGCCGGTCGTCCCGGCCAGGTGCGGGCGCAGCGTGTCGGTGTCGATGACGATCCCGAGCAGTGTGTTGATCATCGACAGTCCGTCGGCGCCCGCGCGGACGCAGGCCTTGGCGATGTCGGTGACGGAGGTGACGTCGGGGGTGAGCTTGGCGTAGACGGGCAGGGCGGGATCGGCGACCTCGCGCACGGCCTGGACGACGTCGTGGGAGGTGGCCGGGTTGGCGGCGAAGACCAGGCCGCGGTTGTCGACGTTGGGGCAGGAGATGTTGACCTCCACCCCGACCACGCCCGGCTGCCCGTTCAGCGCCCGCGCGCACTCGGCGAACTCCTCGACCCGCTCCCCCGCGACCGAGACCAGCACCCGCGCGCCGCGCTCGGCCAGCCACGGCAGTTCCTGCTCGACGAAGTGCTCGATGCCCGAGCCCTGAAGGCCGATGCCGTTGAGCATGCCGCTGGGCGTCTCCGCCATGCGCGGCGTGGCGCGGCCGGAGCGCGGGTAGGGCATGATCGTCTTGGTGGTGATCGAGCCGAGCTCCGCCAGCGGCAGGAACTTGGCCAGCTCACGACCGTAGCCCGCGCAGCCGGAGGCGGTGCTGACCGGGTTGGGCAGGGTCCCGGCGCCGAAGGGCGCGGTCAGGTCCACGGACTCGGGATCGATGGCGTTCATCTCACAGCCCTCCCATCGCGGCGGCGCCCTCGAGATCGGCCGGAACGGTCCCGATGTCGTCCCAGCGCACCCGCGAGCCGTCGAAGCACGGGCCGTCCACGCAGGACCGCACGAACCGGCTCACGCCGTCCTCCCCCACCACCGGCAGGACACACGTCATGCAGACTCCGACGCCGCAGGCCATCGCCTCCTCCACGGCGGTGAAGCAACGCACGCCCTCGCGGCCGCAGACCTCGGCGACGGCCCTGAGCATGCCCATCGGCCCGCAGGCGTAGACGACGCGGGCCTCTATGGCCCGCATCGCCTCGGTGAGCGGCAGGGTGACCTGACCCCGTATGCCGAAGCTGCCGTCGTCCGTGGTCACCAGCACGTCGGGGGTGAGCGCCTTGGCCTGCTCGACGCCGAAGAGGCGGTCGCCGGTGGCGGCGCCCAGGATGAAGCCGACCGATCCGCCCTGTTCGGTGATCCGGTCGGCCAGGCCGAAGAGCGGCGCGCTGCCGTAGCCGCCAGCCACCATCAGCGCGGAGGCGGGCCCGGTCGGGACGGGAAAGGCGTTGCCGAGCGGCGCCACGACGTCGACGGTGTCGCCGACCCGCTGCCGGGCCAGCGCCCGGGTGCCGGCTCCGGCTTCGGCGAAGACCACCTCGATGGTGGCTGCCGCCGGGTCGGCCCGGTGGATCGAGAAGGCCCGGCGCAGCAGCAGCGAGCCGTCGGCACGGTCCACGGCGAGCGCGGCGAAATGACCGGGCAGCACCCGCTCCGCGATCCCCTCCGCCCGCAGCACGAGCCGGTGGTAGGCACCCACCGGCGACAGCTCCACGATCTCGGCCTGCCGTTGCACCGGGTGCGCCATCGTGCCTGCTCGCCTCTCAGTCGGAGCCCGTGGTTGTCGTCAGCGGCGGGCAGCAGCGCCGACCGCGTCCCCCAGCGTCGCATACGGACTGGCCGCCAGCAGGGACGAAAGTCCCCTGTGAACGCGACGGCACCAGAACGGACCCTCGTAGATGAACGCCGAGTAGCCCTGGACCAGCGACGCCCCGGCGAGGATCCGCTGCCACGCGTCCTCGGCGGTCTCGATGCCGCCGACGGCGACCAGCGTGATCCGCCCCTCGGTCCGCGCGTACAGCCGCTCCAGCACCTCGTTGGCACGGGCCTTGAGAGGAGCCCCGGAGAGGCCGCCGGCGCCGATGCCCTCCACCTTGGCGGCGTCGGAGCGCAGACCCTCACGGCCGATGGTGGTGTTGGTGGCGATGATCCCGTCGAGCCGGAGCTCCAGCGCGAGGTCCGCGACGGCGTCGACGTCGGCGTCGGCGAGGTCGGGCGCGATCTTCACCAGCAGCGGGACGTGGCCCGTGGTGTGGGCGTCGAGCGTCTGCCGGACGGCGCTGAGCAGCGGGCGCAGCTGGTCCACGGCCTGGAGGTTGCGCAGGCCGGGGGTGTTCGGCGAGCTGACGTTGACCACGAAGTAGTCGGCGTGACGCGCGAGTCGCTCGGTCGAGGTGACGTAGTCGGCGACGGCCTCAGCCTCGCGGACGACCTTGGTCTTGCCGATGTTGACACCGACGACGGCCTTGGACGCCTTCGGCCGGGCCGCGAGGCGCGCCGCGACGGCGGCGGAGCCCTCGTTGTTGAAGCCCATCCGGTTGATGAGCGCGCGGTCCTCGATCAGCCGGAACAGCCGCGGGGTGGGGTTCCCCGGCTGCGCCTGCGCGGTGACGGTCCCGATCTCGACGTAGTCGAACCCGAGCATCGTCAGCCCGTCGATCCCGACGGCGTTCTTGTCGAACCCGGCGGCGAGCCCGAAGGGGCCCGGCAGGTCCAGGCCCAGGGCCTTGGTGCGGAGCTTCGGGTCCTGGGGAGCCAGGACCGCTGCCACGAGGTTCCGCAGTCCGGGGACCGAGGCAGCCAGCCGGATCCAGAAGAACGCGAGGTGGTGCGCCTTCTCGGGGTCCAGCCGCTTGAAGACAAGGTTGAAGAACAGCTTGTACACGAGACCTAGGCCTTACATCAAAGGGGACGTTGCAAGCGTGAGGGGCGCGAGGAACTGCGCGACAAGCCACCCGATGTGGTGAGTCCCCGAGCGAGCAGGGCCATCCCCACAGGGTGGTTGCCCGCGCAGTTCCTCGCGCCCCTGATAGTGCAACTACCGCGATGCGTTCAGTGCAGCGGCGTGCTCCTGCAGGCTGCGCACGCCCACGCTCCCGCCCCGCAGCGCGTCGATGCCCTGGACCGCCGCGCCCATCGCCTGGACCGTGGTGAGGCACGGCACGGACCGCGCGACAGCGGCCGTGCGGATCTCGTAGCCGTCGAGGCGCGAGCCGGTGCCGAACGGGGTGTTGATGATCAGGTCGATCTCCCCGTCGTGGATCATCTGGACGATCGTCTTCTCGCCCGCGGGGCCCTCGCCCTCGCTGTGCTTGCGCACGATCGTCGCATCGATGCCGTTGCGGTGCAGCACCTCCGCGGTGCCGCTCGTCGCGAGGATCTCGAAGCCGAGGCCGACCAGGGCGCGCGCCGGGAAGACCAGGTTGCGCTTGTCGCGGTTGGCCACCGAGACGAACACGCGGCCCGAGTTCGGCAGCGCGCCGTACGCGCCCGCCTGCGACTTGGCGTAGGCCGTGCCGAAGACGGAGTCGATGCCCATGACCTCACCGGTCGAGCGCATCTCCGGGCCGAGCACGGTGTCGACGCCGCGGCCGTGGATGTCGCGGAAGCGCGACCACGGCATCACGGCCTCCTTGACGGCCACCGGCGCGTCCAGCGGCAGCGTGCCGCCGTCGCCCTCCTTGGGCAGCAGGCCCTCGCCGCGCAGGTCCGCGATGGACGCGCCCAGCGAGATCCGGGCCGCCGCCTTGGCCAGCGGGACCGCCGTGGCCTTGGAGGTGAACGGGACCGTGCGCGAGGCACGCGGGTTGGCCTCCAGCACGTAGAGGATGTCCCCGGCCATGGCGAACTGGATGTTGATCAGGCCGCGCACACCCACGCCCCGCGCGATGGCCTCGGTGGCCGCGCGCAGGCGCTTGATGTCGTAGCCGCCCAGCGTGATCGGGGGCAGTGCACACGCCGAGTCGCCGGAGTGGATGCCGGCCTCCTCGATGTGCTCCATGACGCCGCCGAGGTAGAGCTCCTCGCCGTCGAACAGGGCGTCGACGTCGATCTCGATCGCGTCGTCGAGGAAGCGGTCGATCAGCACCGGGTGCTCGGAGATCAGACCGGCGTGGCGCTTGAGGTAGTCCGCGAGCGAGGGCTCGTCGTAGACGATCTCCATGCCACGGCCGCCCAGCACGTAGGACGGGCGGGCCAGGACCGGGTAGCCGATCTCGTCGGCGATCTTCTTGGCCTCCTCGAAGGAGAAGGCGGTGCCGTGCTTCGGCGCCGGCAGACCGGCCTCGACCAGCACCCGGCCGAACGCGCCGCGCTCCTCGGCGAGGTGGATCGCCTCGGGCGAGGTGCCGACGATGGTGACGCCGTTGTCCTTGAGCGCCTGGGCGAGACCCAGCGGGGTCTGGCCGCCGAGCTGCACCAGCACACCGGCGACCGGACCGGCCTGCTCCTCGGCGTGGACGATCTCCAGCACGTCCTCGAGCGTCAGCGGCTCGAAGTACAGGCGGTCGGAGGTGTCGTAGTCGGTGGAGACGGTCTCCGGGTTGCAGTTGACCATCACGGTCTCGTAGCCCGCGTCGCTGAGCGCGAAGGAGGCGTGGACGCAGGAGTAGTCGAACTCGATGCCCTGGCCGATGCGGTTCGGGCCGGAGCCCAGGATGATCACGGCGGGCTTGGTGCGCGAGGCGACCTCGGTCTCCTCGTCGTAGGACGAGTAGAAGTACGGGGTCTTCGCGGCGAACTCGGCGGCGCAGGTGTCGACCGTCTTGTAGACCGGGCGGATGCCCAGCGCGTGCCGGACCTCGCGCACGACGTCGGTGCGCAGGCCGCGGATCTCACCGATCTGCTGGTCGGAGAAGCCGTGGCGCTTCGCGTGACGCAGCAGCTCCGGGTCGAGCTTCTCGGCCTCGGCGAGCTCCTCGGCGATCTCGTGGATCAGGAAGAGCTGGTCGACGAACCACGGGTCGATCTTCGTGGACTCGAAGACCTCCTCCGCGGTGGCGCCGGCGCGGATCGCGTCCATGACGGTGTTGATCCGGCCGTCGGTCGGGATCGCGGCCTTGGCCAGCAGCTCGGCCTTGTCGCCGACCTCGGAGACGAAGTCGAACTGCGAGCCCTTCTTCTCCAGCGAGCGCAGCGCCTTGTTCAGCGCCTCGGGGAAGTTGCGGCCCAGCGCCATGGCCTCGCCGACCGACTTCATGGTCGTGGTGAGCGTGGCGTCGGCGGAGGGGAACTTCTCGAACGCGAAGCGCGGGACCTTGACCACGACGTAGTCGAGGCTCGGCTCGAAGGAGGCCGGGGTCTCCTCGGTGATGTCGTTCGGGATCTCGTCGAGGGTGTAGCCGACGGCGAGCTTGGCCGCGATCTTGGCGATCGGGAAGCCGGTCGCCTTCGACGCCAGCGCCGAGGAGCGCGAGACGCGCGGGTTCATCTCGATGACGATGATCCGGCCGTCGTTCGGGTTGATCGCGAACTGGATGTTGCAGCCGCCGGTGTCGACGCCGACCTCGCGGATGACGGCGATGCCGATGTCGCGCAGGGTCTGGTACTCGCGGTCGGTCAGCGTCATCGACGGGGCGACGGTGATCGAGTCACCGGTGTGGACGCCCATCGGGTCGAAGTTCTCGATGGAGCAGACGACCACGACGTTGTCGTGCTTGTCGCGCATCAGCTCCAGCTCGTACTCCTTCCAGCCGAGGATGGACTCCTCCAGGAGCACCTCGGTGGTCGGCGAGAGCGTCAGGCCCTGGCCGGCGATGCGGCGCAGGTCCTCCTCGTCGTGGGCGAAGCCGGAGCCGGCGCCGCCCATGGTGAAGGAGGGGCGGACGACGACGGGGTAGCCACCGAGCGTCTCGACGCCCGCGAGGACGTCCTCCATCGAGTGGCAGATGACCGAGCGGGCCGACTCGCCGTGGCCGATCTTGGCCTTGACGGCCTCGACGACCTGCTTGAACAGCTGGCGGTCCTCGCCCTTGTTGATCGCCTCGACGTTGGCGCCGATCAGCTCGACGCCGTACTTCTCCAGCGTCCCGGCCTCGGCCAGCGAGATCGCGGTGTTGAGCGCGGTCTGGCCGCCCAGGGTCGGCAGGAGGGCGTCGGGGCGCTCCTTGGCGATGATCTTCTCGACGAACTCGGGGGTGATCGGCTCGACGTAGGTCGCGTCGGCGATCTCCGGGTCGGTCATGATCGTGGCCGGGTTCGAGTTGACCAGGATGACGCGCAGGCCCTCGGCCTTGAGGACGCGGCAGGCCTGGGTACCGGAGTAGTCGAACTCGGCCGCCTGGCCGATGACGATCGGGCCGGAACCGATGACCAGAACGGACTGGATGTCGGTGCGCTTAGGCACGCTGGCCCTCCAACAGGGAAACGAAGCGGTCGAACAGGTAGGCGGCGTCGTGCGGACCGGCCGCCGCCTCGGGGTGGTACTGGACGCTGAACGCGGGCTGGTCCAGGCACTGCAGGCCCTCGACCACGTCGTCGTTCAGGCAGACGTGCGAGACCTCGACGCGGCCGAACGGCGTCTCGGAGACGCGGTCGAGCGGCGCGTCCACGGCGAAGCCGTGGTTGTGCGCGGTGACCTCGACCTTGCCGGTGGTGCGGTCCTGCACCGGCTGGTTGATGCCGCGGTGGCCGTACTTCAGCTTGTAGGTGCCGAAGCCGAGCGCCCGGCCGAGCAGCTGGTTGCCGAAGCAGATGCCGAAGAACGGCGTCTTGCGGCCCAGCACCTCGCGCAGCACGGCCACCTGGCCGTCGGCGGTGGCCGGGTCGCCGGGGCCGTTGCTGAAGAACACGCCGTCGGGGCCGTTCTCTCCGACCGCGTAGACGTCCTCGGCGGTGGCGTTGGCGGGCAGCACGTGCACCTCGATGCCGCGCTCGGCCATCCGGTGCGGCGTCATGCCCTTGATGCCCAGGTCCAGGGCGGCCACGGTGAACTTCTTCTCACCTATGGCCGGGACGACGTAGACGGCGTCGGTGGCGACCTCGCCGCACAGGTCCGCGCCCTCCATCTGCGGGGCCTGGCGGACGCGCTCCAGCATGGTCGCGTCGTCGGCCAGCGCGTCGCCGGAGAAGATGCCGGCGCGCATGGCGCCCGCCTCGCGCAGGTGGCGGGTCAGCGCGCGGGTGTCGATGCCGCTGATGCCGACGATGCCCTGCGCCTTGAGCTCCTCGTCCAGCGAGCGCGTGGCGCGCCAGTTGGAGGAGATCCGGCTGGGGTCGCGCACGACGTACCCGGCGACCCAGATCCGGGCGCTCTCCGGGTCCTCGTCGTTGACGCCGGTGTTGCCGATCTGCGGGGCCGTCATGGCCACGATCTGGCGGTGGTAGGACGGGTCGGTCAGGGTCTCCTGGTAGCCCGTCATGCCGGTGTTGAACACGGCCTCGCCGAAGGTCTCGCCGACCGCGCCGTAGGCCTGGCCGCGGAAGATGCGGCCGTCTTCGAGGACGTAGGCGGCAGGGATGCGCTCAATGAAGGACGCAGGGCCCCGTCGGCTCGTCGTAGTGGATGCCGGTGCGGTCATCATGCGCCTTCCACGTTCTTGTCGTTCTTCGAATCGTTCGTGTGGGTCACCTTGTCGTGTGCCTTGATCAGCACCTCGATCGCGGTGACCCAGTTGTCGTGGTCGCTCGACCGGTCGGCCCGGATGCCGGTGTCGAGCTGCTTGTCGCCGAGCTGCCAGGTGATCACCAGCAGGCCGCCCTCGGGGAAGACCTTGCCCGCGATGCCCTTGTCCAGGCGGGCGCCACGCAGGTCGCCCACCGGAACGAAGAAGCTCTGCGAGGCCGGACGGACCACCTTCAGGCCCTCGGCACTGAGTGTCAGCTCGACGAGGCTGCGCTCGCCGAGGCGGTGCGCGGCGACGCGGTCGAGCCAGTTCCCGGCCGTGGTGGTGCCGACGTAGCGGCCCTCGGTCTCCAGGATCGGCTCGGTCGTGCGCGGGGGCACGGCGGCCGGCTCGGGCAGGCCGGACTGGACGGTCTTGCGCCAGTTCCAGCCCTGGCGCATCAGCCAGTAGACGAGCGCGATGACGAGCAGGATGCCGACGACCCAGCCGATCAGGTCACCCACGTGGGTGACGGGCGCCGAGTGCGGCGCCTCAGCAAAGAAGGTCATACGAGCTCACCGTCGAGCACCTTGGCCTCGCCCCGCAGGAAGGTGGCGACGACGCGTCCGGGCAGGTCCATGCCCCGGTAGGGGGTGTTGCGGCTGCGGCTGGCGAAGGAGTCCGGGTTCACCGCGCCACGGTACTGATCATCGAACAGCACGAGGTTGGCCGGTTCGCCCACCGAGACGGGACGGCCGTGGCCGGGGATGCCGCTGATCGCGGCGGGCTTGGCGGACATGCGCTCGGCGACCTCGGCCCAGCCCATGAGGCCGGTGTCGACCATCGCGGTCTGGACGACGGCGAGCGCCGTCTCCAGGCCGACCATGCCCATCGCGGCCGCGGACCACTCGCACTGCTTGTCCTCGGCGGGGTGCGGCGCGTGGTCGGTGGCGACGATGTCGATGGTGCCGTCGGCCAGCGCCTCGCGCAGGGCCAGCACGTCGGCCTCGGTGCGCAGCGGCGGGTTGACCTTGTAGACGGCGTCGTAGGAGCGGACCAGCTCGTCGGTCAGCAGCAGGTGGTGCGGGGTCACCTCGGCGGTGACGTCCCAGCCCTTCGACTTCGCCCAGCGGATGATCTCCACCGAGCCGGCCGTGGAGAGGTGGCAGACGTGCAGGCGCGAGCCGACGTGCGCGGCGAGCAGCACGTCGCGGGCGATGACCGACTCCTCGGCGACGGCCGGCCAGCCGGCCAGGCCCAGCTCGCCGGAGACGACGCCCTCGTTCATCTGGGCGCCCTCGGTCAGCCGCGGCTCCTGCGCGTGCTGGGCGACGACACCGCCGAAGGCCTTCACGTACTCCAGCGCGCGGCGCATGATCACCGCGTCGTCCACGCACTTGCCGTCGTCGGAGAAGACCCGCACCTGCGCGGCGGAGTCGGCCATGGCGCCGAGCTCGGCGAGCTGCTTGCCCTCCAGGCCCACGGTGACGGCGCCGATCGGCTGCACGTCGCAGTAGCCGGACGCGCGGCCCAGGCGCCACACCTGCTCGACGACACCGGCGGTGTCGGCGACGGGGAAGGTGTTGGCCATCGCGTGGACGGCGGTGAAGCCGCCCTTGGCGGCGGCCTTGGTGCCGGTGAGCACGGTCTCGGCGTCCTCGCGGCCGGGCTCGCGCAGGTGGGTGTGCAGGTCGACGAGGCCGGGCAGGGCGATCAGGCCGTCGGCCGCGATCTCCTGCTCGCCGTCGCGCGCTGCGAGGCCCGCGCCGATCTCGGCGATGAGGCCGTCGGCGACGCGGATGTCCTGCGGCTCCCCGCCGAGGATGCGGGCGTTGCGGATCAGGTAGTTCACTTGCCGGTCTCCTCGGACGTGTTCGCGGAAGAAGTCGTGATCGCGGGCTCTGAGCCGCCGAGCAGCAGGTAGAGCACGGCCATGCGGACGCTGACGCCGTTGGCGACCTGCTCCACGATGACGGCGCGGGCGGAGTCGGCGATGTCCGACTCGATCTCCATGCCGCGGACCATCGGGCCGGGGTGCATGACCAGCGCGTGCTCCGGCATCAGGGCCAGGCGGCGGGCGTCCAGTCCGTAGCGGCGGGTGTACTCGCGCTGGGTGGGGAAGAAGGCGGCGTTCATGCGCTCGCGCTGGACGCGCAGCATCATCACCGCGTCGGCCTTGGTGAGCGCCGCGTCCAGGTCGTAGCTGGTCTGGCAGGGCCAGGTCTCGACACCGAAGGGCATCAGGGTCGGCGGGGCCACCAGGGTGACCTCGGCACCGAGGGTGTGCAGCAGGTGCACGTTGGAGCGGGCGACCCGGCTGTGCAGCACGTCGCCGACGATGGTGACCCGGCGGCCGGCGAGGTCGTGGCCGGCACCCGGGTTGAGGTGACGGCGCATGGTGAAGGCGTCGAGAAGCGCCTGGGTGGGGTGCTCGTGGGTCCCGTCACCGGCGTTGACGACGCTGCCGTGCAGCCAGTCGGAGTCGGCCAGCAGCTTGGGCGCGCCGGAGGCGCTGTGGCGGATGACCACCGCGTCGGCGCCCATGGCCTGGAGGGTCAGCGCGGTGTCCTTCAGGCTCTCGCCCTTGGAGACCGAGGAGCCCTTGGCGGAGAAGTTGATGACGTCGGCGGACAGGCGCTTCTCGGCGACCTCGAAGGAGGTGCGGGTGCGGGTGGAGTCCTCGAAGAAGAGGTTGACGATCGTCCGGCCGCGCAGGGTGGGGAGCTTCTTGACGGAGCGCGCGGAGACCTGGGCCATCTGCTCGGCGGTGTCCAGGATCAGCAGCGCGTCCTCGCGGGTCAGGTCCGCGGTGGAGATGAGGTGGCGCTTCACTTGGCACTGCCTTCCGACTCGCCGAGCAGGACCGCGTCGACGCCGTCCGTCTCGTCCAGCTTGACCTTGACGGACTCGCGCAGCGAGGTGGGCAGGTTCTTGCCCACGTAGTCCGCGCGGATGGGCAGCTCGCGGTGGCCCCGGTCGACCAGGACGGCGAGCTGGACGGCGCGCGGGCGGCCGTGGTCGGCCAGCGCGTCGAGGGCGGCGCGGATGGTCCGGCCGGAGAAGAGGACGTCGTCGACCAGGACGACGAGCTTGCCGTCGATGCCGTCGGCCGGGATCTCGGTGTACTCCAGGGCGCGGGCGGGCTTCAGCCGCAGGTCGTCCCGGTACATGGTGATGTCGAGCGTGCCGACGGGGAGCTCGCGGCCGGTGATCTCGGCCAGCTTGCGGTGCAGACGGCGGGCCAGATGGGCGCCGCGGGTGGGGATGCCGAGGAGGACGACGTCGTCGGCGCCCTTGGCGCGTTCGACGATCTCGTGGGCGATCCGGGTGAGGGAGCGGGCGATGTCGCCCTGGTCCAGCACCTGTCGTTGGGCAGCAGTGGTCATGCCGAAGCCGACCTCCTTCCCCGCCTCACTGGACGGGCCTTAAAGGATGTCTACGGTTGGGGCCGCCGTCGCGCATCCGGAGCCGTCTCGTCGGAGTCGGGCGCACGTCGGGGAGCCGCCGTCAACCCTACCAGGGCGATCACACGGCGCCGCGCCGGGACCCCCACCGACCTGCGACGGGGCCCGTGGTTACCGGCGGGTCGCACGGGTGCCTCGTTCGGCTTGACGAACGCATATCACTCTGCGTAACCTCACACTCAGTTACGGCCACGCGACGAAGCGCCCTGTGTCGTATCGGGGTTTGCGCCGTCCCGGCCGTCACAGGCCAGGCAGAGCAGTGATCAACAGCACTTGTTTTGCACTTACGTCCGGGGAGACACATTGTCCAGCGACTACGCGAAACAGCTTGGCGGCAAGCTGCGCGCGATCCGCACCCAGCAGGGGCTCTCCCTGCACGGCGTCGAGGAGAAGTCCCAGGGCCGCTGGAAGGCCGTCGTCGTCGGCTCCTACGAGCGCGGCGACCGCGCGGTGACGGTCCAGCGCCTCGCCGAGCTCGCGGAGTTCTACGGCGTTCCGGTCCAGGAGCTGCTGCCCGGCAGCACCCCGGGCGGCGCGGCCGAGCCGCCGCCGCGCCTGGTGCTGGACCTGGAGCGCCTGGCCCAGGTCCCGTCCGAGAAGGCCGGTCCGCTGCAGCGCTACGCGGCGACCATCCAGAGCCAGCGCGGTGACTACAACGGCAAGGTGCTCTCGATCCGCCAGGACGACCTGCGCACCCTCGCCGTCATCTACGACCAGCCGGCCTCGCTGCTGGTTGACCAGCTGATCAGCTGGGGCGTCCTCGACCCGGACGCGCGCCGCGCGGTCCGCGAGGACGACGCGGTCTGATCCTGCGCCCTCACGGGCTCAGCAGAAACGTTGCGGCGGGTTCCCCTCGGGGAACCCGCCGTTCGCGTCCCGCCGGTTCAGACGACGGGGTACTTCGCCGCCAGATGCCCGTAGCCGCCCGCCGTCCACACGATCCGGCGGAACTCACCGAGCTGCACCGCCCCGGACGGCACGTCGGCCGCCGGACGGAAGTGGACGGTGCCGCAGCGCCCGCAGTACCAGCCGCGCGACCAGACCGCCTCCGCCGGTCGGCGGCCCCTGACCAGCCGCCGCCGGAACCCCCGGCTCAGCCGGACGGCCGTCACCAGCAGCGTCGCCCCTGACGCGAAGAGGACCACGGCAAGCCAGGCGAGCCCGCCGTAGCTGCCGTGCGGGAGGTAGTCCGGCGGGGGCGCCTCCACTGCGCCGCACCCGACCGAGCCACCGCACGGCGGCGGCACGAAGACCGGGTGACGCCAGTGCCCCGCTCCGATCGCGGCGATGTAGCAGCCGATCCCCGCCAGCAGCAGCGGCACCCCCAGACAGCCCCAGCCGAACTGCGCGGTGGGCGCGGGCGCGAGCGCCTTGGCCAGCGCGCTGGTGACCGTGCGCTGCTCGGTGTGCGCGGGCTGCTCGCCGTTGGCCGGCACCCGCACCGCCACCCTGTCGATCCCACCGCGGTAGACCGCGGGCACCCCTCGTACCTCGTCCACCTGCCCGCAGTTGGGGCAGGTGGGTACGCCCGCGTCGTAGACCTCGCTCATGGCCCCCCGTTCGACACCTCGCTCGCCGCACATCCTGGCGGCCCGTACGACGCATCACCAGAGGTTCGGGTTCACTTCTCCCTGGGCTCGCGCCCGCTTCCCGCCTCTGTCGGCCTCCGGCCGAACCCGGTGGACATGCCCGCAAGCAGCCCCAGCGGCGCCTTGCGGGAGAGCGCGACCAGCGCCTGGTAGCGCCGCGACGGCACGCAGATGGACCTGCCGCGGGCGAGGTCGCGCAGGGACTGGTCCACGACGTAGTCGGCATCCAGCCACATCCACTCCCCCACGCGCGACATGTCCATCTCGGCGCGCTGGTGGAACTCGGTGTGGGTGAAGCCGGGGCAGAGCGCCTGCAGGGTGACGCCGCTGCCCGCGAGGTCGCGGTTGACCCCGGCGGTGAACTGCACCACCCAGGACTTGCTCGCGCCGTAGGACCCGCGCGGCACGAACGCGGCCACGGACGCGACGTTGACGACGTAGCCCTTGCCGCGCTCGCGCATGCCGGGGACGGCGGCGCGGGTGAGCCGCAGCACGGCCTCGATGTGGACCTTCACCATCGTCAGCTCGTCCTCGACGGGCACGTCGAGGAAGCCCTTGCGGAAACCGAACCCGGCGTTGTTGACCAGCAGGTCGACCGGGCGCTCCGGGTCGGTCAGGCGCGCCTCCACGGCGGCGATGCCCGCGTCGGTGGCGAGGTCGGCCACGAGCACCTCGGCGGGAACGCCGTGCTCCTTGGCGAGTTCGTCGGCGAACGCCGCCAGCCGGGTCTCGTCGCGGGCGACGAGGACCAGCGCGTGGCCGTCCTTGGCGAGTCGGCGCGCGAAGGCCGCGCCGATGCCGGCGCTGGCGCCGGTGATGAGTGCAGTCCGCATGGCGCTCACGCTATCGGTGGAACCGTCAGGGAGCCGTGCCGGCCTCGGCGATGAGCGCGTCGAGGGCGGCCCGCAGGGCGGCGAGCTCGTCCGGGGCGGGCCGGGCCGGCTCGTGGGGCGCATGCGCGGCCGGATTCACCGCGACGGTGGTTCCCTCAGGCCCCGGCGCGGGGCCGGGCAGCAGGTCCTCCGCCACCCGGTTCGCCGCCCGGTGCGAGTAGGACCGCTGCCAGGCGCCGTCCCGCACCACCACGTACTGCGCTCGTGCTCCCATGACCGCCGAGGCTGACGGCCTCGGGCGGCGTGCGACGAGCCGGTTTCCGCCTTCGGGTCGCGCATCCTCGTGAATGCCGTCGGAGTCGGCCGGTCGGCCAGAGCGCTCTTGACCTGCTGTGCGATCTCCGTGGGTGTGCTCGCTCGTGTCGCATTCGATGCCGTGGACGGCGTGTCCATCGACGGCGAGGGCGGCTGACCGCCTGCGACAGCGCGTGGGCCTCAGGCGAGCAGACCGGCGAGCTTCTCCAGCGACTCGACCAGGGCCTTCGAGGTGGCCTCCTTGACGCGCGCGGCCAGCATGTTGACGGCGGCGCCCTTGAACTCGCTGTCCACGGTGACCTTGGTGCCGTCCCCGTCCGCGCTCAGGGTGTACTGCTGGCGCAGGGCGATGCCCATCGGGCCCTTGCCGTCCATGGACAGGGTGGTGGGCGCGCTGACCTCGCTGACGGTCCAGCTGACCTCCGCGGGCATGCCCATGAGCGTCATCTTCTCGCCGTAGACGGCGCCGACGGCGAGCTCGGCGGGGCCGCCGTTGGGGAAGGCGGTGTGGATGGTGTTCCACTCGCCGAAGCGTTCGAAGTCGGTGATGACCGCCCAGATCTTGTCCGCCGGGGCGGCGAGGGTGGCGCTGACGGATACCTCGGGCATGGCCGTTCCTCCTCGGGCACTGAGTTGACTCTCAGCGGAGGCTAGTCACGATCTGACGATCCATCAATAAGGTGCGCAGAGAAGATCTGACGTACTGTCAGATACGGACGGCGTCCGGCGCCAGCCACACCCGCAGCGGGCCGAGCCGGGCGAAGCCCGCGCGTTCGGCGGCGGCGAGGTCCTGGCCCTGCTCGTAGCCGACGAGGGTCAGCCCCGGGCAGAACACGGAGGCGGCCGCGACGCAGTCGTGCCAGGCACGGTCGGGATCGTCCGCGTCCTCGCCCGCGCCGAAGAGGTTGGACACGCCGACCACTCCCGCACCGAGGCTCAGGATGGCGCCGGCGCCGTAGTCGGGCGCGGCGAGCAGCAGGACGGAAGGGTCGTCCAACAAGGAGGAGCGGAAGAGAGCGTCCACTCCCCCGTCCCAGGCCTGCTCCCAGTGCCCCAGCTCCGTCAGGGTCCTGACCCGGCGCCAGTGTGTGCCGGAGGCGGCCGAGAGCGGCGCGCGGGCGATCCAGTTCGCGTCGAAGAGCGGCGTCCACCCGTGCGGGTGGAGATCGAGGACGGCGAAGCTGTCCTTGAGCGTCGCCCCGGCCGTCCGGGTGTCGACACGGGCGAGCAGGTCCGCCGCCCTGACGTGGGGCCCGAGCGTGACCGCGTCGGGGTAGTACGGGGGCGTGCGGGCCGGGCTGCTCCAGGCGTCGGCGCGGAACTCGCCGCGCAGTCCGTGGGCGCGGCACATCGCCTCGCACCAGTCGGCGTTGTTGCGCGCGGCGGCGCGCAGGAGCGCGGGTCGCAGAGTCTGATCCACCATTGAGTGGATCATGAACGACACGGCCGCGGAAGGCCAGCGAATAATCGCCTGCCCGCTCGGTCGCGCCGGGATAGTTTGGGCACGATGACGACTATCGGGACAATGCTGACGATCCCCATGCCCGACAACCCCGACAACCCCGCCGACGCCTTCGCCGCCTTCCCCGAGGGCGACGGCCCGCACCCCGGCGTGCTGCTGTACGCCGACGCCTTCGGTCTGCGGCCCGAACTGGAGCGCAAGGCACGCGAGCTGGCCGGCCACGGCTGCTACGTGCTGGTGCCCAACCTGTTCCACCGGCACGGCCCGGCACCCGTGCTCGACCTTCCGGCGTTCATCGGGGAGGACGTCCGGCCCGGGCTCATCGCCCGCGTGATGCCCCTGGTCGAGGCGCACACCTCCGAGCGCGTCCTGCTCGACGCCGAGGCCTACCTCGCCTTCCTCGCCTCGCGACAGGAGGTCGCGCCCGGACCGGTCGGCGTGGTCGGCTACTGCATCGGCGCGGCACTCGCGCTGCGCACCGGGGCCGCCCACCCCGGCCGGGTGGCCGCCGTCGCCGGGTTCCATCCCGGCTTCCTGGTGACCAAGGCCCCCGACAGCCCGCACCGCCTCGTCGCCGAGCTGACGGCGCGGGTCCATCTGGGCCTGTCCGAGCAGGACATGTCGCCGGCGTCGCTCACCGAGCTCGTGCGGGCGCTGGACGACGCGGGCGTGGACCACACGACCGAGATCTACCCCGGCACCGTCCACGGTTACACGATGTCCGACACCGAGGCGTTCGACGCCGCCGCGCTGCGTCGCCACTGGGACGATCTGCTCGCGCTCCTCGGCGACACGCTGCGCGGAGCCCGGGCCGACGCCGAGGGCGGCTCCTAGGCCGACGCCGAGGCGGCCCGCCCGGCGTCCGTGAGGGCCGAGAGGTCCGCGTCGGCGATCGCCGGGTGGGCGCGGAGGGTCGCGAGGACCGCCTCGGCGATCGGCAGGTGGGCGGCGGCGGTGCCGAGTGCGACGTCCTTCGCCGCGAGGGAGACCGCGAACTCGGCCGTCGTGGCCCGCGCCCGCGCGAGCAGCGGGGCCAGCGGCCCAGCGGCGAGGGCGCGTTCGGCGACGCCCTCGGGCAGGCCGAGCGCGTCCGCGAGGGCCAGGGCCTCCGCGACCAGCGCGACGCCGCCGACGACCGCGCCGATCAGCACCGTCTTCAGCGCGGCGCCTTCGCCGACGGGGCCGACCGCCTGCACCGTGCCGAGGCGGGCCAGCAGGTCGGCGACCGGCGCGACCTCGCCGCCCGCGAGGATGGCCAACTCCCCGCTCGCGGCGCAGTCGACGCTGCCCATGACGGGCGCGTCCACCAGCCGCACCCCCTGCGGCAGCCGCGCGGCCAGGGCGCGGACGGCCTCCGGACCCACGCTCGACATCTCGACCCAGACCGTTCCCGGGCGCAGCGCCGGGAGGACCGCCTCGGCCACCTCGGTCAGCGCGGCGGGGTCGGCCAGCATCGTGACGACGACGTCCGCCCCCGCGACGGCTTCCGCCGCCGTCGACGCCACCTTCGCCCCGGCCGCGCCGAGACCCTGCGCCCGCGAGGCGGTGCGGTTCCAGACGGTCAGCGGATGCCCGGCGTCGAGGAGGCGGCGGGCCATCGGCAGGCCCATCCGGCCGAGACCGAGCCAGGCGACGCGTGGGTTCTTGTCCATGTCCGGCTTGTTGACGGTTTCCATGGTCCCGACGCTAGATCCACTCGCGTCATGCCACCAGCGAATGTCTAGCATGGCTCCCATGCCGGACTCGCATGACTTTCCCACGGCCTGGCTCCGGGTCTTCGTCGAGGTCGCCCGGACGGGCTCGTTCACGGCGGCCGCCGCCGCACTCGACTACACGCAGTCGGCCGTCTCCCGGCAGATCGCCGCGCTGGAGGCCGAGTTCGGGACGCCTCTGTTCGACCGGCTGCCGCGCGGGGTCAGGCCGACCGAGTCCGGGCGACTCCTCCTGCGGCACGCCGAGGCGACGCTCGCGCAGCTCGACCGGGCCCGCGTCGAGCTCGCCGCACTGGGACGGCTGGAGTCGGGACGGCTGCGGGTCGGCTGCTTCGCGACGGCGGCCGCGTCGCTGGTGCCGCAGGTGCTGGGCGCGTTCCGGGCGGCCCATCCGGGCGTCGTGGTCACGCTCGAGTCGAGCCTGACGGCCGATCTGCTCCGGCGGCTCGCCGAGGACGTCCTGGACCTGGCCGTCGTCGCGGGCGACCCCGTCGCCACGCGCGCGGCCGCGGACGCGCGAGGGGTGCTGCTGGAGCCGCTGCTGGACGAGCGGATGCTGGTCGCACTGCCGCCGGGCCACCGGCTCGCGGGACGCCGGGACCTGCGCCTGGCCGAACTCGCCGACGAGAGCTGGATCGCGGGCAGCGAGCGACCGGGGGACACCCTGCTGGGCTCCGCGCTCGGCAGCGGCTTCCGGCCGCACGTCGGCTACGTGGTGGGCGACTGGATCGCCAAACAGGGCCTGGTCGCCGCGGGTTTCGGCATCACGCTGGTGCCGGCGCTGGCCGCCGCGGCGCTCCGCCCCGACCTGGCGCGCGCCACCGTGCACCCGGACGACGTGCCCGTGCGCACCGTGTGGGCGGCGACGCCGCGCGGGGTCACCCCGGGGGCGGCGGCCGCCGCCTTCCTCCCACTGCTGCGGGCCGGGGCCGAGGCGTTCCCCCGTGGGCCGGCTGGACCGGCTGTCAGTGGGCCAGCTTGAGACCGACGACGCCGCCGACGATCATCGCCAGGAACAGCGCGCGGAAGACGGTCACCGGCTCGCCCAGGGCGAACATGCCGTAGAGGGCGGTGCCGACGGTACCGACCGCGACCCAGACCGCGTAGCCGGTGCCCAGCGGCAGCGTGCGCAGCGCGTAGGAGAGGCCGCCCATGCTGAGCAGGACAGCGACGCCGAAGACCGCGGTGGGCAGCGGGCGGGAGAGGCCCTTGGACGCGTGGAGGGCGGACGCCCAGACGGTCTCGAGAACGCCGGAGAAGAGGAGCACGATCCAGGCCATGACGGCGAACCTTTCGCAGTAGGGGGCGGGGGCCCACGAGGGGTTCCGCTCTTGCTGCGCCGTCTTGTCGGACCGGGTACGACGCGCTCGTCCGGGAGGCCCGGCGTTCCGCCCGGCCTCGTCTTCGACGGTAGCACACCGCCAGACCGGGCACCCCGGCCCTGACCTGCGGCGTCGCACCGCGCAGCGCGCATCACGCACCCGGCGCGCACACGGCCTGCGACCGGCCCGCGACCGGCGAGGTTCCGGTGGGCTGTCGGTGGTGTCGCCTAGGGTGCTGCCATGTCGCTCCCGAGCCTCGACACCGCCGAACGCCGGGCACGGATCAACGCCCGCCTGCTGGTCCGCCGCGAGACGCCGCTCGCCGTCGCGGACGACCTGGTGGCGCTGCACGCCACGGACGCCGCCACCGTCTACCTCTCGCTGGCGGCCCGCCTGCGCGAGCCCGCCGTCGCGGCGGTGGAGCGGGCGCTGTACGACGAGGTCACCCTGGTACGGCTGCTGGCCATGCGGCGCACCCTGTTCGTCGTCCCGGTGGACCTCGCGCCCGTGGTCGACACCGCGGCCGCCCGCGCCATCGCCGCGAAGGAGCGCCAGAACCTGCTCACCTTCCTGCGGGAGGGCGGCGGCTGGGACGCCGCCTGGCTCGCCGCCGCCGAGCGGGAGACGCTGGCGGCGCTGCACCGGCTCGGCCCCGCCTCGGGGCAGGAGCTGGGCGCGGCCGTGCCCGCGTTGCAGGAGCGGGTGACGGTGGCGGCCGGCAAGCCGTACGAGGCCGTGCAGACCGTCGCGTCCCGGGTGCTGCGGGTGCTGGCGGCGGAGAACACCATCCGCCGGGACCGCCCGCGCGGCAGCTGGACCTCGAGCGCCTACCGCTGGACGCAGAGCACACCCTGGCCGGAGCTTCCGGTCGCGCAGGCGCGCGCGGAGCTCGTGCGCCGCTGGCTGGCGAGCTACGGTCCGGGCACCGAGGCCGACCTGAAGTGGTGGACGGGCTGGCCGCTCGGCGCGGTGCGCAAGGCGCTGGCCGAGGTCGGCGCGGAGCGCGTGACCCTGCCGGACGGCGACCCGGCCGGCGGCGACGGCTTCGTCCTGCCGGGCGACACGGCACCCACCGGGTCGGTCGCGCCGCGCGCCGCCCTCCTGCCGGCGCTGGACCCCACGGCCATGGGCTGGCGCGAGCGCTCCTGGTACACCGATCCCGCCCACGCGGACCGCCTCTTCGACCGCACCGGCAACATCGGCCCGACAGTCTGGTGGGACGGCCGCGTCGTCGGCGGCTGGGCCCAGGCGGCGGACGGTTCGGTGGTCTGGCGCCTGCTGGAGGACGTGGGCGCGGCGGCCGAGGCCGCCGTCGAGGCCGAGGCGGCGCTGCTCGTGCCGTTCCTCGGCGACGCGCGGGTCACCCCGCGCTTCCGCACCCCGCTGGAGCGCGAGTTGAGCGTCCCGGCCTGAACAGGGAGCGGGGCCCCGGCCGACGGCCGGGGCCCCGCAACTGTGGTGACTTGGCGTCAGGTCAGGTGCACCGACGCGTCGTCGACGAGGAAGGCGGTCTGGCCGGTGGTCGAGTGGGAGACCAGCTTCAGGCCGACCGTGGAGCCCAGCTCACTCGCGACGTACGGGGTGAGGTCGAAGCTCTGCAGCTGGTAGCCGTTGGTCGCGTCCTGGTTGGACCAGGTCTTGACCACGCCGATCTCGTTGCCGCTGTACTGGTCGTAGAGGACCAGCGACATCGTGTCGGCGGCGCTGCTGCTCGGCGCGGTGCCGGTGATGTTCAGGTAGAACGAGAACGACATGTGCTTGTAGCCCGGCGTCGTCTCGATCCACTGGGTGATCGAGTCGTCGGTGTCCTGGCCGAGCCAGGCGTAGCCGTTGCCGGTGCGGGCCTGGTGGGCGGTCGCCTGGGTGACGACGTTCCAGCCGCTCTCGTTCCACGCGGTGTGGTCGTAGCTGCCGTTCTCGAAGCCGGAGTCGATCAGCTGCTCGATCGGTGTGCAGCCTTGCTGCGGACCGTTGAAGAAGCCCATCCAGCTGGTCTGGGACTGACTGTTGCCCTTGGCGTCCGTGCCGGTGACGGTGACGGAGTTCCAGCCGGTGGCCGAGGTCTGGCCGGTGATGTGACCGGTGTTGGGGTCGATGGACACACCGGAGGGCAGGCCCGTCGCGCCGTAGGTGATCCTGCCGGCCGTGTCCGAGGCGAGCACCGCGTAGTCCATCGGCGTGTTCGTCGACAGGCTCTGGTCACAGGGCTTGGTGACCAGCAGCGGCTGGTTGGCGAAGAGCGGGTCGTTGCCCATGCAGTTGTGGTCGTAGTTGGACCACAGCGTCTGCACCGGGAAGACACCGGTCGACAGCGTCATGTTGAACAGGCCGCCCATGGTGCCGGCCGGGATCCAGCTGCACTTGTCGGCGATCTCCTGGCCGGTGGCGTCCGTCCAGGCGCCGATCGGGTTCTGGTCGGAGATGGTCTCGGCGTACTCGTGGCCGCCGATGATGCCGTAGCCGTCCAGGTGGCCGCGCTGGCCGGAGTTGATCCAGTTGGTGCCGCAGTACTTGTTGTCCGTCAGGTACGGCATCAGCGTGTACGCGACGGTCCCGTAGCTGCTGCGCGAGAAGGTGTGCCAGGCGCAGTAGCCGAGCTCCTGCCAGTGGTCGGGGTCGGCCCCGGGCACGGTGTTGATGACGTACTGGACGTTGCGGTTCTGGTTGGCCGTGGTGTTGCCGAAGTGCTGCGCGGCGGCGAGGGCCTCGGCCGCGATCTGCGGCTCGGTGGCGGCGTTCGGCGCGGCGGCGGAGTTGTCGTACCAGATGCCGGCCAGCGTCTTGCCCGCGACCGGGTAGCCGACGTGGTTGGCGCCGCTCGGACAGGAGACGCTGCCCGCCGCGATGTTCTCGCAGTACTGCGTCGGCACCTTGGACCAGGTGTCACCGCTGGAGCCAAGACCGTTGAAGAAGTCCTGCTGGTACGGGGACGCGCCCTCAGGGTCACCGCTGAACGTCGTGTGCCCACTGGCGTCGGTGCCCTGGGTACCCCACTGGCTGCCCCAGTAGACCAGATAGACCTGCGGCGGACCGGTGGTGACCCCGATCGAGTCCTGGCTGCCGCGGTAGGTCATGTTGAGGTCGTAGTTGTTGCGCGGCTGGATGCCGCCCGCCTTGCTGTGCTTGGCGGCCTCCGCGGCGAGCGCGGCCTGCTGCGCCTTCCGCGCGGTGTAGGTCTGCTGGTTCAGCATCACCTGGGGCTTCGTCTCGGTGCTCTGCACCCAGATGCCGTTGATCTTCACCCAGCCCTCGGATGCCGGGTGGGCGTCCGCGGGGCCCTTCGGCTTGGGCTTCGGCTTGGGCTTGGGCTTCGGCTTGGGGTGCGGCTTCGGCTTGGGCTTGTGGACCACGGTGATGGGGGTCGCGCTCGACGTGCTGTGCGGGGCGGCGGCCGCGGCGGTGCCGGCCATGCCGACGGCCGCGAGGCCGAAGGCCAGGGCGGCGACGAGACCACGCCTCATCGGCGACAGCCGACTGGCACGGGATGTGGACACAGGCGTCCTCTCCATGGGGGAAGGAAGGGAAGGAGCCATGGAGCGGGGCGCGATGCCCGGTTCGTCGCACCACCCTGGCTAGAGCAGTGCTATGACACATGTCACGTGATATTCACGTCAAGACCTTTGACAAGATCGATTGCCGTTGCGCATGCGACATGTGACATTTCATGCAGGAGTGCGGGATAGGGCCCGGATGCACCACAGGGGGTGTTTTGACTCCCGCTCAGCTGCCCTGCGCCGCATACGCGTCGTACAGCGGCTGCCACTCACCGGCCGGGTCCCAGGCCGGCCAGTCGACCGCGCTGCCCGCCAACGCCTGCGCCAGGTAGTCGAGATGGAGATGCCACCCGGCCAGCAGCAGGGCCGGCCGCTCGATCGGCGCGGGCAGCGCCGCACTGAACGCGAGCGCCGCCCCGCCACCCTCGTCCGCGAGCTCGAACCGCACCCGGCCGTGCGGCTCCAGGTCCCACTGCAACAGCGTCGGCGGGTCGTAGGCGCTGACCGTTCCGGTCGCGACGACAGTCCGGCCCTCGGGGTCGGTGTTCAGCCACCGCAGCACCACTCCGCCGCCCTCGGCCGGGTCCAGGCGGTCCGCGGCCGCGAGCCAGCGCCGCAGCAGCGCGGGCCGGGACAGGTACGGCCAGACCTCGGCGACGGCGTACGGCAGCTGCCGGTAGAACACCACCGCCTGATGGGCGGCGTCCACGGAGACGACCCGCCCGTCCGGGCGCGGCCGGGGCTGCGACGGCGACTGCGCTGCGTTGGTCACCCTCCGATCATCACCCGCGCCCGGCGCCGCCGCCTCTGCTGCGCCTGGCTACGCCGCCTCCGCGACGACCACGCTGAACGGCCCGGCGAGCACCCGGTGGCCGGAGAAGCGCCAGCCCGTCGCCGCCAGCCACGCACGGCCCTCGTCGACGCTGTACACGTCCCCGTTGCGCAGGTGCACCGCGAACTCGCCGGCCATCAGGGCCGCCATCAGCGGCTGCGTGTGTGTCGGATCGGTCCAGAAGTCGGCCAGCAGCAACAGCGCGCCGGGCTCGACCGCCCCGCGGACACGGCCCAGCAGGGCCTGGTTCTCCTCCGGCGAGAAGTAGTGCACCAGGTTGGCCAGCAGCGCGGCGTCGTGGCCGGTGGGGAGCGGCTCCGTCCGGGCGTCGACGCCGACCACCGCGACCCGGTCGGCGAATCCCCCGGCGGCGATGTGCTCGCGCGCGATCGTGGCCACCGTCGGCAGCTCGGCCACGGTCGCGGACAACTGCGGCTGCGCGCCGACCAGGGTCATCGACCAGAATCCGGTACCACCGCCGATGTCGAGCAGCCGCGACCGCCCGGCCAGCTCGTCGCCCTGCGCGAGGCCGAGGGCCGCTCCGGCGGTGATCGCCTGGATGCCGGCGGAGGCGATCCGCTGGCTGTCCTCGTCCACCTCGGTGAGCTGCGTGTCCGGCCCCTTCCGCAGGGCGCCGGCGAGGCCTTCCCAGGCCGGGAAGCTGATCCGGTCCCAGAAGCGCAGGAACGGCCGCAGGTCCGCCGGGGTCACCCCGGCCAGGTAGAACTGCGCGGCCGGGGAGTTGCGGTAGGCGTCCCCCTCCCGTTCCAGCAGCCCGAGCGCGACCATCGCGTCCGCGCTGATCCGCGCGGCGCGCGGGGTCAGACCGGTGCGGCCGGCGAGCGTGGCCAGATCGGCGGGGCCGTCGGCGAGAGCGCTGAACAGACCGAGCTCGTTGGCGGCGAAGAGGTGTTTCGCCGCCATGAAACCGCAGGCGGTACGGACGATGGGTTCCGGATCGGGGACAGCACCGGCGGCCATGGGAACCTCCCGGGACGGCGGACGGATGTCCCCTCCAGTTCAACGCGCCCGGCCGGGCGCAGCCACCCAGGGCGTCAGACCAGGGCCGAGAGCTCCCCCCGGGAGGCGACGCCGAGCTTCGGGTAGGCCTTGTACAGGTGGTACCCCACCGTCCGCGAGCTCAGGAAGAGCTGCGCGGCGATGTCCCGGTTGGACAGGCCCTGGGCGGCGAGGCGGACGATCTGGTTCTCCTGCGGCGTCAGCCCCGACAGCGGGCCCGCCGCACGCGGCTCGACGGGGGCCGCACCGGAGGCGTCGAGCTCGGCGCGGGCGCGGGCCGCCCACGGCGCCGCGTCGAGGGCGTCGAAGGCACGCGCCGCGGCCCGCAGCGGAGCCCGCGCCTCGGACTTGCGCCGGGCCCGGCGCAACCACTCGCCGAACAGCAGCGCCGTCCGGGCCTCGTCCCAGGGGTGGCCGGAGCCCGCGTGCAGGGCCAGCGCGTCGCGGTACAGCGGCTCGGCGAACTCGTCCGGCGCGAGCAGCGCGCGGCAACGCAGCAGCAGCGCCCTGGCCCCGTCCCGCTCGGCGCGCGCCGCCCAGCGTTCGAACGCGGCCAGCGGCTCGGCCAGCTCCTCCCCGCGACGCAGCCGCACGGCGGCCTCCAGGGCGTCGGGGAAGGCCCGCGCGGCGGGGATGTGGCCGAGGTCGGGACCGCGTACCAGCGCGTCCAGGGCGGCGAAGGCCTCCTCCGCGCGGCCGAGACCGAGATCCAGCAGCCCCGGCGCCCACTGCCGCCACGGCGCACCGGAGAGCGCGGCCGCGCCACCGTGGGTCCCGGCGTCGGCGGCGCGCAGGGCGGCGTGGCAGGCCTCCTCGTCGCCGCGCTGCGCGGCCAGGTGGGCGAGCAGGCTGTGGACGGGAGCGGCCCACTGCGACTGCCGCACGTCCCCGGCCAGCGCGAGGGCCTCCTCGGCGTGGGCCCGCGCCTGCGCGGCGCGGCCCTGGAACAGCTCCGCCTCGGCGAGGGTGACCAGCAGCGGCGGCAGGACGGCCAGCACCCCGCCCGCACGGGCCTCGGCGACGACCTCTCCGGTCACCACCAGGGCCTCCTCGTCGCGCCCCAGCCCCAGCGCCGCGGCGCAGGCGTGCCCCAGGTCGACGGGGACGACGGCTCCGCCGGCCCGCGCGTCGCCCAGCACCCGGGCCAGCGGCGCGGCCTCGGCGTCACCTGTGGAGGCGGCGAGGAGGTAGGCCACGACCGGGGCCAGACCGTCCTCGGGCTTCAGCTCGAGAGCGGCGAGACGGCGCAGGGTCTCCCGGACGGCGGCCTCGTCCACGGTGCGGGCGATCTCCAGGGCGTGCAGCAGGACCCTGGCGGTCGGGCCGGGGTGGGCGTCGGCGACCAGATCGGCCGTGTCCAGCATCAGGCGGTGCGCCGGCTCGGGGGCGCCGCGCCAGAACTGGGCGAAGCCCTCGATGAACATCACGTGCGCGAGCATCACCGGGTCGGTGGGCCTGCGGGCGAGCGCGCGCCGGGCGAGGGACTCGGCGCGGTCGACCTCGCCCGCCTCGGCGGCGGCCTCCGCCGCCAGGACCAGGCGGCGGGTGACGTCCTCCGGGGCGGGGCTGAGCAGCGCGGCGCGCTCGTAGGCGGAGGCCGCGCCCGTGTGGCCGCCGCGGGCGGCGGCCGTCTCGGCGACGCGCTCCACGGTGGCGGCGACGGCCTCGTCGGGTCCCGGCGCGGCCTGCACGAGATGCCAGGCGCGGCGCACGGCCGCGTCACCGCCGGGAACGTCCCGCTCGGCGAGCGCCTCGGCGAGCGCGGCGTGCGCGGCGAGACGCTGCGCGAGCGGCGCGCGGCTCAGCACGGCGGAGCGCAGCAGCGGATGCCGGAAGCCGAGCCTGCCCGTGGGCCCACCGGCGACGACCAGCCCGGCCTCCTCGGCGGGCGCCAGATCGGCGGCGAGGGCGCCGAGCCGCCCGGCGGCGTCGAGCACGACCGGCAACTCCCCGCTCTCCTCGGCGGCGGCGACCAGCAGCAGCGTCTGCGTCGCGGCGGGCAGCCGGCTGAGCTGCCCGTGGTACGCGAGCTGCAACCGCCCCACCAGCGGCAGCGCCGCCTCCCCGCGCGGGGCGGCGGGCACGGACGGGCTCCCGACGCTGCCCGCCCGCCCCGCGTCGCCCAAAGCGGCCGCATCGCCTCCGAGGCCCGCCTCGGCACTGTCCGCACGCGCGGGCCCCGCGTCGCCGAAGGCGGTGCCATCGCCGTCGAGGCCCACGCCTGCCGGCGCGGCGATGCCGACGCCCAGGTCCAGTGCGCCACCGAGCGTGGTCCCCAACGTCGGCAGTTCGCGCAGCGCCAGCGGGTTGCCCTGGGCCAGGGTGAGCAGTTGACGCAGCGTCGGCTCGCTGGCCGTGGGCGCCGAGTGTGTCAGGAGGGCGCGCGACGAGGGTTCGTCAAGGCCGGTGAGGCGCAGTTCCGGGAGGCCGGCGGCGGGCGTGGGGCCCTCACCCTCGCGGGCGGTGAGGACGACGACGACGCCCTCCGCGCGCAGTCGGCGCGCGGCCAGCAGGAGGGCGTCCGCCGAAGCCGTGTCGCACCACTGCACGTCGTCGACCAGGCACAGCACCGGACCGGCCTCGGCCAGCTCCGCGAGGAGCCCGAGCACGCCGAGGCCCACCAGCAGGCGGGCGCCGGACGCGCCGGACGTGTCCGGTTCCGCGAGGCCGAAGGCGCGTTCCAGCGCCGCCCGTTGCGGCGCGGGCAGCGCGGGGAGGCCGTCGAGCGCGGGCGCGAGCAGCAACTGAAGCGCAGCGAACGGCAGATCCGACTCGGCCTCGACCCCGGCGGTGCGCAGCACCGTCCACCCGGCGGCGCCGGTGCAGGCGCCCGCCGCGTGGTCGAGCAGGGCGGTCTTGCCGATCCCGGGTTCGCCGCGCAGCACCAGCACCCCGCTGCGCCGCTCCGCCCGTGCGGCGGCCAGCAGTTCGTCGATGGCGGCCTGTTCGGCCCCCCGTCCGTACAGCATGCCCAGCACCCTACCCGCGCCGAAAGTACCTAAGCACGACTGATTCGGCGTCGCGCGCCCGTCCGTACCGTTTTGACCTGCAAGAACACAGAGAAACAAGAACCTTGGGAGTCCGTCATGGAGATCACCGCCACCACCCTGCAGGACCTCGCCGACCGCTACCTCGCCGCCTGGAACGAGACCGACCCGGCCGCCCGCCGCCGCCTGGTCGAGGCCAGCTGGGCCGAGGACGGCCGGTACACCGACCCGCTGGTCGTCGCGGAGGGCCGCGACGCCGTGGACGCCACCCTCGGCGCGGTCCAGGCGCAGTTCCCCGGCCTGGTGTTCCGGATGGGCGGACCGGTCGACGCACACCACGACATCGCCCGGTTCACCTGGGAGCTCGGCCCGGCCGGCGGCGAGGCGCTGGTGGTGGGGTTCGACGTCCTGGTCGCCGACGCCGAGGGCCGGATCGCCCAGGTCCACGGCTTCCTCGACAAGGTCCCGGCCGTCTGAGGACCGCACCTCCCCCGCAGACCCCGCGCGGGGCTGCTCCCACAGCCCCGCGCGGCCCCCTCCTCACCACAGCTCGAGAGAAAGCGGAGCAGTCGATGTCCAGCACCCGTGTCCCGGCCGTCCGGGACGAGCGGCCCGCCGAGGCCGACGCGCCCGGCACGACCGCCGCCCCGCGCGGCCTGCTCCCGGTCGTCCTGACGGCCACGTTCATGTACGCGCTCGACTTCTTCATCGTCAACGTGGCCATCCCGTCCATGCAGCGGGGGCTCGGCGCCGGCGCCGGGGCGATCCAGTGGATCATGGTCGGCTACTCGCTGGCGCTGGCCGCCGGGCTGATCACCGCGGGCCGCCTCGGCGACATCCACGGGCGGCGCCGGATGTTCGCCCTGGGGCTCGGCCTGTTCACCGCCGCGTCGGCGGCGTGCGGCCTCGCGCCGCAGACGGACCTGCTGGTCGCCGCCCGGGTGGCCCAGGGCCTGGCCGCCGCGCTGATGGCGCCCCAGGTACTCGCCATCATCCGCACCGCCTACCAGGGCGCGGCGCAGGCACGGGCCATCGCCCTCTACGCCGTGACCATGGGCCTCGGCGCGGTCTGCGGCCAGCTGATCGGCGGGCTTCTGATCAAGGCCGACCTGTTCGGCAGCGGCTGGCGCGCCTGCTTCCTGATCAACCTTCCGGTGGGCCTGGCAGCGCTGGCGCTGGTGCGCCGCAGCCTCCCCGAGTCACGCGCGGCACGGCGTCCGCGCCTGGACAACACCGGTACCGTGCTGGTCTCCACCTCGCTGGTCGCGCTGCTGCTGCCGCTGGTCCAGGGCCGGAGTGCCGGATGGCCACTGTGGACCTGGCTGAGCCTGGCCGCGTCGGTGGTGCTGCTGCTCGTCTTCGTCGCCCACCAGTGCCGTTCGGCGGCGCGCGGTGGGTCCCCGCTGGTGCCGCCGCAGCTCTTCCGCGGCCCCGGGTTCGCCGTCAGCGCGGTGGCGCAGGTCCTGTTCGCCTCCGGGCAGGCCTCGTTCTTCCTGGTCCTGGCCCTCTACCTGCAGTTCGGCCGTGGCCTGGACGCCCTCGGCTCTGGTCTGGTCTTCACCGTCCTCGCCGTCGGCTACTTCGCCTCCTCGCGCCGCTCGCACCTGGTCGCCGCCCGGCTCGGCCGCCACGCGGTGACGCTGGGCGCCCTGGGCATGGCCGCCGGTCTGGCGCTGCTGTGGGCCGGCGCGGGCCTGGCCGGTGACGCGGGCGGCACCGAGCGGGTGCTGTGGCTGCTGCCCGGCCTGGTCGTCGACGGCGTCGGTATGGGCCTGGTCCTCGGCCCGCTGACGGGCGACGCGCTCTCCCGCGTGCCCGCCGAGCTCGTGGGCGCCGCCTCCGGCGTGGTCACCGCGCTGCAGCAGGTGGGTGGCGCGATCGGGGTTGCCCTCCTCGGCCTGGTCTTCTACGGCTCCCTCGGGGGCGGCTACGCCAACGCCTTCCGGGAGGGCGTGCTGGTCCTGGCCGTCACCGAGCTGGCGCTGGCGGGGCTGATGCAGCTCCGGCCGCGCGAGCGCTGACCCCCACGCCCCGCAGGGCCTCCCGCCGGAACGCCGGCGGGAGGCCCTGCGGCGTGCCGGTGGTTCACCGTTCCACGGCCAGGCGGATCCCCAGGCCGATCAGGCTGCCACCCCGGCGGGACGCACCCGTCGTTTCACCTCGTGGACGGGCGGGGCACCGCGAGAGCGGTCCGTGCCACGTCGGCGACGATCTCGGCGACCGCCGACAGCGCGGGCGAGTCGAGGCGCCACTGCTGCCAGAAGAGCGGGACCTCGACCGTACGGCCGGGCAGGAGCTCGACCAGCCGGCCGTCGGCCAGCCCCGCCCGCGCCTGACCCTCCGGAACCAGGCCCCAGCCCAGGCCCGCGGTCACCGCGTCCGCGAAGCCCTCGCTCGACGGCACGTAGTGGCGCAGCGGGCCGGCCGGTCGACCGTGCGTCAGTTCGCGGGCGAAGGCGTCCTGCAGGTCGTCGCGGCGGTCGAAGCAGACGACCGGCGCCCGCGGGATCCACGCGGCGGGATCGCCGTCGAGCCAGCGCGCGGCGAACGCCGGTGCGGCGGAGGGGAGATAGCGCATGGCGCCGAGCGGGCGGACGGAGCAGCCGGCGACCGGGTCGGGCGAGGAGGTGACCGCCGCCATGACCTCGCCCTCGCGCAGCAGCGCGGTCGTGTGGGCCTCGTCCTCGCGGCGCAGGTCGAGGTAGATCCGGGCGTCGCGCGCGAGCACGGCGAGCGCGGGGACGAACCAGGTCGCAAGGGAGTCCGCGTTGACGGCGATCGCCAGCCACGTCGGCGCGTCGGCGTGCGCCGCCTGGTCCATCCCGAGCGCGCTGCGGGCGTCGTCCTCCAGACGCGCGAGCTGGCGCGCGTAGCGGACGACGACCTGTCCGGACTCGGTCGCCCGGACCGGCCGGGTCCGGGTCAGCAGCACGCGTCCGGTGCGCTGCTCCAGCGCCTTGACGCGCTGGCTGACGGCGGAGGGCGTGACATGCAGGACGGTCGCGGCGGCGTCGAAGGTGCCCTCGTCGACGACGGCCAGCAGGGTCCGGACCAGGTCGTGCGGCAGCTCGTTCTTCACAACCGCTAATGCTACGTAAAAATCTTTAGCTGGCCTTCGCCACAGTCCGCTCCCTACCGTGGTGACCATGGGAAACGCACTGACGGCCGCGGTGGCCGGCTTCGGGACGGGCCTGTCGCTGATCGTCGCCATCGGAGCGCAGAACGCGTTCGTGCTGCGGCAGGGCATCCGGCGCGAGGCGGTGCTGCCGGTCGTGGCGATCTGCGCGGTGTCCGACGCGGTGCTGATCGCCTGCGGCGTGGGCGGTCTCGGGGTGCTGGTGACGGCGTGGCCGTCGGCCCTGGTCGCGATCCGCGCGGTGGGCGCGGCGTTCCTGCTCTGCTACGCGCTGCTCGCGGCGCGGCGGGCCTTGCGGCCCTCCCGGCTGGAGGCGGGCGGCCCCGCCGTCCACTCCGGCCGCCGTGCGGTCCTCACCTGCCTCGCCATGACGTGGCTCAACCCCCACGTCTACCTCGACACCGTTCTCCTGCTGGGCGCGGTCGCCGCCGGCCACGGCGCCCTCCGCTGGCAGTTCGCCGCCGGCGCGGCGGCCGCCAGCCTCTGCTGGTTCACCACCCTCGGCTTCGGCGCCCGCCTCCTGGCCCCCTTCTTCCGCCGCCCCTCCTCCTGGCGCGCCCTCGACGCCCTCGTCGCGACCACGATGCTGGCCACCGGCCTGAGCCTGGCCGCGGGGGCGTGATCCGCCGGTAGGCTGCCGGCCATGCCCCGACGCAGCCGAACCGCCCGCCGCCTGGTCGTGGGCGAGGCGACGTACCTGTGGCGGGTGGGCCACGCGCACCGGTACGTCGCGGACGGTGCGACCGCGCTGGAGCGGTTCCTGGACTGCCGGGAGATCCTGACGATCCGCCGCCTCGGCGGCGAGGCTCAGCTGCGCGTCGTGTTCGGGCAGGGGGAAGGGCGGCTGGTCCCCGACGGGTGGCTGCACTCGGGCGCCGTGGGGACGGGCGACGCGTGGCTCAACCTGCACGAGCCCGGCGTGGTGCGGGCGCTGCTGGACGAGGCGGCCGGGCGTGGCCGGGCGTTCGAGGGCCACGGCGTCGCGGATGTGGACGGGTGGCCGCTCTTCGACGCCGTGGTGGCCGGCCGCAGGGGGTAGCGCGGGTCAGTCGCCCTGGGCCCACAGGCGGCGGACGTGGCCGAGGTGTTCGGCGATGAGCTCCTCCACCGACTCCAGGTCGCGGGCGATCATCGCATCGAGCAGGCGCTCGTGCTCCTCCGCCGACTCCACCAGGCGACCCGCCGAGACCAGGGCGTTGAGCCCGTAGAGGCGGGAACGGCTGCGCAGTTCGCGGACGGTGTCCACGAGGTGGCGGTTGCCGTGCAGGGCCAGCAGGCCGAGGTGGAACTGGCGGTCGGACTCGATGTAGGCGACCAGGTCGCCCTTGCGCGCGGCCTTGACGATGGCGCGGGCGTGGACGCGCAGGGGTTCCAACTGCTCCGGGGTGGCCGTCTCCGCGACGCGGACGGTGGCCGGGATCTCGATGAGCTCGCGGATCTCGGTGAAGTCGTCCAGGTCCTGCTCGGTGAGCCCGATCACGCGGAAGCCCTTGTTGCGGACGACCTCGACCAGGCCCTCCTTCGCGAGGTCGAGCATCGCCTCGCGGACCGGCGTCGCCGAGACGCCGAACTCGCCCGCGAGCACCGGCGCCGAGTAGACGATGCCCGGCCGCAGCTCACCCGCGACCAGCGCGGCCCGCAGGGCGTGCGTGACCTGCTCACGAAGGCTGCGTCGCTCCTGGACCGAGGGCAGGTTGAGTGCGCCGCCGGGGTTCTCGATGGACTCCGTGTTCACCTCGGGACCTCTCACCTCATGGTTGTGTGCAACATCATCCTGCACCATCACCCGTCACAGCCGAAGCCTCGTGCGCGGAATGATCACTGCAATGTCACACCTCATACATGACACTTGACGCCCGCCCATTCTTGCCCGACAGTTTTGCCCACCGCGCAGAACAACGTGACATTGCACAGTTGACCAAGCAGGGATGGCCGAGGCGATGACGACGACGGCAGCTCCACCGACACCCGTGCAGGAGAAGGCTCCTGAGCACCGCTCACCCGCCCGCCTCGCCTGGCGCCGTTTCCGCCGCGACCGGACGGGCGTCGTCTCCGGGCTCGTGGTCGCGCTCTTCTTCGTGGCAGGCCTCGGCGCTCCGCTCATCGCGAAGCTGTACGGCAAGGACCCGTACACCACCTACGGGCAGAACCGGACCGACCTGCTGGACGACTTCGGCTACCCGACGGGCCGGTTCGGCGGCATGAGCAGTCAGTTCTGGCTCGGCGTCGAGCCGGAGCTCGGACGGGACGTGTTCACCCAGCTGCTGTACGGCATCCGCACCTCGCTGCTGATCGCCCTGGCCATCGTGCTGCTGATCACCGTCGTCGGGACCGTCGTCGGGCTGGTGGCCGGCTACTTCGGCGGCTGGGTCGACTACGCGCTCAGCCGGGTGATCGACGTCGTGCTCTGCTTCCCCTCCACGCTCTTCTTCATCGCGTTCATCCCCATCGTCACCACCCGCTTCGTCGCGCCGAACCAGGAGACGCCGACGTGGCTGCGCGCCACGCTGCTGATCGTCCTGCTCTCCCTCTTCGGCTGGCCGAGCACCGCGCGGCTGCTGCGCGGACAGGTGCTGTCACTGCGGGACCGTGAGTTCGTGCAGGCCGCACGGGTGATGGGGGTGCACCCGCTGCGGGTGCTGCTGCGCGAGCTGCTGCCGAACCTGTGGACCCCGATCCTCATCTCCGCCTCGCTCGGCGTCCCGGCCTACGTCACCACCGAGGCCGCGCTGTCCTACCTGGGCGCGGGAATGATCGAGCCCACCCCCGACTGGGGCCGGATGATCCACCGCGGCGCCGAGGTCTACAACGCCGACTTCACCTACATGCTCTTCCCCGGCCTGGCCATGTTGATCTTCGTACTGGCCTTCAACCTGCTCGGCGACTCGGTCCGCGACGCGCTGGACCCCAAGTCGAACCGCTGACGCCGCCCAGCTCCTGCAACCGCACCGCACCGTTCACCACCACCCAAGGGACGAAACCGTGCTCTCCAAGAGATCCGCCCGCGTGCTCGCGACGCTGTTCGTCGCCGGTTCGCTGACCGTCACCGCCGCCGGCTGCAGCAGCAACAGCGGCAGTGCCAAGAACGCCGGCGCCGGCTCCGGTCCGGGCTTCGGCCAGCAGCAGGAGGCGGTCAGCATCGGCACCGCCGCCCAGTCCACGGGCGCCGACCCGGCGATCCCCGGCGCCAAGTCCGGCGGCACGGTCACCGAGCTTCAGCGCGCCGACTTCAGCCACCTCGACCCGGCCCGCGTCTACAGCTCCGGCAACCAGATGGCGGACCTGCTGCTGACCCGCCAGCTCACCTCCTACCAGTGGGTCAACGGCAAGAACACCCTTGTCGGCGACCTGGCCACCGACACCGGCCGCTCCAGCGACGGCGCCAAGACGTGGACCTACACCCTCAAGGACGGCCTGAAGTACGAGGACGGCTCGCCGATCACCGCGCAGGACGTCAAGTACGGCATCGAGCGCACCTTCCAGGCCGAGCTCAGCGGCGGCCCGCAGTACCTGCAGACGTGGCTGACCGGGACGAGCGACTTCGCCAAGGTCTACCCCGGTCCGTGGGGCGGCAAGGACCTGCCCGCCATCGAGACGCCCGACGCGAAGACCATCGTCTTCCACCTCAAGTCCCCGCACGCGGACTTCCCCTTCGCGGCCGCCATGCAGTCCTACTCCCCCGTGCCGAAGGCCAAGGACACCCACGCCGCCTTCGACCAGCGCCCCTTCTCCTCCGGCCCGTACAAGGTGCTGAGCCACGACGCCGGCAAGTCCCTGGTGCTGGTGCGCAACACCTACTGGGACCCGAACACCGACCCCACCCGCCACGCCTACCCGGACAAGTGGAACTTCGAGTTCGGCGGCCAGAACCTCGACATCGACCAGCGCCTGATCGCCGCCAAGGGCGAGGACGCCGACGCGATGACCTTCCGCACCCAGGTCACCCCGGACCTCGCCGAGCAGGTGATGAGCGACCCCTCGCTCAAGTCCCGCACGGTCAACTCGGTGAACCCGTTCACCGAGTACTTCTCGATCAACAACAAGCGGGTCACGGACGTGAAGGAGCGTCAGGCCCTGCTGATGGCCTTCCCGAAGGAGCAGGTCCGCAAGATCTTCGGCGGTCCGCTCTACGGCGACTTCTCCACCACGTTCCTCTCCCCGCAGGTCAACGGCTACCACAAGTTCGACCTGTTCGGCGCGCCCAACACCGGCGACCCGGCCGCCGCCAAGAAGCTGCTGGCGTCCAGCGGCAACCCGCACCCCACGATCGTCTACGCCTACGCCAACACCGACCAGTGGCAGCAGGCCGCCGTCGTCATCTCCAACGCGCTGACGGCCGCCGGCTTCACCGTGGTCAAGCACCCCATCTCGGACCAGAACTACTACGACGAGATGGGCGCGGTGGACAACCAGTTCGACCTGTACTGGGCCGGCTGGGGCCCGGACTGGCCGAGCCCGACCTCCGTCATCGCCCCGATCTTCGACGGCCGCGGCATCGCCCCCGCGGGCCCGAACACGATGCTCTTCAACGACCCGGCCGTGAACTCCGAGATCGACCGGATCAGCGCCGAGCCGAACCTGGACCAGCAGAACACCGACTGGTCCAAGCTCGAGGAGAAGATCATGACCGAGGTCCCGGCGATCCCGTTCGTCTACAGCCGCCTGGTCGTCATGTACGGCCCGGGCCTGGGCGGTGTCCACCTCGGCATGATCGGGACCGTCTACCCGCTGGACGTCTACGTCAAGTAGCGCCCCCGCCGAGCCCGTTGTCCCTTCCGATGTCCAGCTGTGGAGCCGTGCCGTGCTGCGCTTCCTGATCCGCCGTCTGCTGGGCGCGGCACTGATCCTCCTGGTGATCAGCGCCGCGACCTTCCTGCTGTTCTTCGCCGTCACCCCCGACCCGGCCCTGCTCTCCTGCGGCAAGGCCTGCACACCGGAGACACTGACGGCGATCCGGCACAACCTCGGGGTCGACAGCCCCGTGCCCGTGCAGTACTGGCACTTCCTGGCCGGCCTCGTGGCCGGCCGGGACTTCGGCAGCGGGCAGCACTGCCCGGCTCCGTGCCTGGGCTACTCCTTCGTCAACCAGCAGCCCGTGCTGCAGACCCTGCTGAACCGGCTGCCGGCCACGCTCTCGGTGGCCTTCGGCGCGGGCGCGCTGGTGCTGACGATGGGCGTGGGCCTCGGCCTGATCGCGGCGCTGCGCCGCGGCAAGCCGATCGACAAGGCCTCGATGGGCATCGCGCTGGTCGGGGCCTCGTTCCAGATCTACTTCTTCGGCATCATCGCCCGCTACCTGCTGGTGGACCAGCTGGGCTGGCTGCCGCGGCCCGACTACACCTCGCCCACCAGCAATCCGCTCCAGTGGGCCGGCGGGATGATCCTGCCCTGGGTCACCCTCGCCGTGGTCAACGCCGCCACCTACGCCCGGTTCACACGCTCCACGATGCTGGAGTCGCTCAGCGAGGAGTACGTGCGGGCGGTGCGCGCCAAGGGGCTCAGCACCAAGGCCGTCTACCTCAAGCACGCCTTCCGCGGCGCGATGACACCGGTGCTCACCATGTTCGGCATCGACATGGGGATGTTCCTCGGCGGCGCGCTGATCACCGAGACCACGTTCAACATCCCCGGCATCGGCCGGCTGGCGGTGGACTCCGTGGCCGCCCAGGACCTGCCGATGATGATGGGCACGGTCCTGGTCGCCTCCACCGCGATGGTGCTGGCCAGCATCGCCGTGGACGCCTGCTACGCCCTCATCGACCCCCGGGTGCGCGCGTCTTGACGGGGACCGGCTTGAAAAGGAACAGCATGACCGACACCTTTCTGTCCGTCTCCGATCTCGGCGTCCGGTTCCGGACCGAGGACGGCCCGGTGCAGGCCGTCGACGGCCTTTCGTTCACGCTGCGGCGCGGCCGCACCCTCGCCATCGTCGGCGAGTCCGGCTCCGGCAAGTCGGTGACCAGCCTCGCCGTCCTCGGCCTGCACGACCCGGCGCGCACCACGCTCACCGGCAGCGTCACCCTGGACGGCCAGGAGCTGCTCGGCGCCGGCGAGGCCACCCTGCGGGGCCTGCGCGGCAGCCGGATGGCGATGGTCTTCCAGGACGCGCTCACCGCCCTGTCGCCCTACTACACCGTCGGCGAGCAGATCGCCGAGAGCTTCCGCCGGCACACCGGCGCGAACCGGCGCGAGGCCAAGGCCCGCGCCGTCGAACTCCTCGGCCGCGTCGGGATCCCCTCCCCGGCCCGGCGCGCCGAGGACTACCCGCACCAGTTCTCCGGCGGCATGCGCCAGCGCGCGATGATCGCCTGCGCGCTGGTCTGCGACCCGGAACTGCTGATCGCGGACGAGCCGACCACCGCCCTGGACGTCACCGTCCAGGCCCAGATCCTGGACCTGCTCGGCGACCTGCAACGGGAGTTCGGCACCGCGATCATCCTGATCACGCACGACCTCGGCGTGGTCGCCGGGAACGCGCACGACGCGCTGGTGATGTACGCCGGGCGCTGTGTCGAACAGGGCAGCGTGGAAGAGGTACTGACCGCACCCCAGCACCCGTACACGTCCGGTCTGATGTCCTCCGTCCCGCGTCTCACCGGCGACGTCGACGTGCCGCTCACGCCCGTACGCGGCAACCCGCCGTCGCTGCTGGGCGGCCTGCCGCCGGGCTGCGCGTTCCGTCCCCGCTGCGACCACGCGCGGGACCGGTGCGGCGAGGACCTCCCGCAGCTGACGGGCGCCGGTGGCCGACACGCCGCCTGCCACTTCCCGCTCGTCGCGCACGAGAACACCCCCGAGGACACCGTCGGCCCCACCGATCAGCTGGAGAGCACCCGATGACCACGCCGACGACCGACGCGCGTCCGCTGCTGGAGGCCGTCGGCCTGACCAAGGACTTCCCCGTACGGGGCGGCGGCAACGGCCGTCGGCGCGCGCTGCTGCGCGCGGTGGACGGGGTGGACCTGACCGTACGGGCGGGCGAGAGCCTCGGCGTGGTCGGCGAGTCCGGCTGCGGCAAATCCACCATGGGCCGGCTGCTCACCCGGCTGCTGGAGCCCAGCGCGGGCCAACTGCGGTTCGCCGGGCAGGACATCACGCACGCCTCGCGGCGGCGGCTGGCCCCCATCCGCTCGCGCATCCAGATGGTCTTCCAGGACCCCTACGCCTCGCTCAACCCACGCCAGACCGTCGGCTCCATCATCTCCACCCCGCTGGAGGTCCACGGCATCACCCCGCCGGGCGGCCGCACGGCCCGTGTCGAGGAGCTGCTGGAGACGGTCGGCCTCAACCCCGAGCACGCCAACCGGTTCCCGCACGAGTTCTCCGGCGGGCAGCGCCAGCGCATCGGCATCGCGCGTGCGCTGGCCCTGGAACCGGACGTCATCGTCGCGGACGAACCCGTCTCGGCGCTGGACGTCTCGATCCAGGCGCAGGTCGTCAACCTGATGCAGCGGCTGCAACGGGAACGCGGCATCGCCTTCGTCTTCATCGCGCACGACCTGGCGGTGGTGCGGCACTTCTCCCAGCGGGTCATGGTCATGTACCTCGGCGCGGTGGTGGAGTCCGGCACCCGCGAACAGCTGTACGGCGCTCCGCGCCACCCGTACACCCGCGCCCTGCTGTCCGCCGTCCCGGAACCCGACCCCCGCCTGGCGGCTGCCGCGGCGGCGGAACGCATCCCGCTGACGGGCGACGTCCCGAGCCCGCTGGACCCACCCTCGGGCTGCAGGTTCCGCACGCGGTGCCCCAAGGCGGCAGCGATCTGCGCCGAGCAGCGGCCCTCCCTCACCGACTCCGGCGACGGCCACCTGACCGCCTGCCACTTTCCCGGTGACGGGTAGGTGGACGTCCTAGGCTCCACGTTCGCCCGGGTCCACCAGCCTCGCCGCGACCCGGGGCTCGACCTCGGTCAGGCCACGGGTCGCGAGCGATTCGGCCGTGGTCAGCAGCGCGCTCTGCAGCGCCGTGAGAGCGGCCTCCGCGGCGGGGACGGGTGCTCCGTTCCCGCCCCGGCACACTGCGCGGAGCAGGTAGCGACCGGCGACGGGCACGGCGGTCACGCCGCCGTGCGTGATCTGCGCGGCGGCGTGCGCCGGCAGGATCGCCGGTCCGACACCGGCGGCGAGCAGCGAGTAGACAGCGAACCGGTGGACCGCGTGGTGCTCGACCGCGGGCACGATCCCGTGCCGGGCCGCGAGCCGCGCGAAGGCGAGCGCCCGGGGCGAGCCGGCCGGCGCCCCGATCCATGCCTGACCGGTCAGTGCGGCGGGATCGACGGGTGCCGGTCGGCCCGGGGGCAGCACCAGGCGGTACTCGTCCTCGAACATCACCCGCGCGGTGACACCCGGCGGGAGCGGCGTGGGGGCCTCGCCGTCGTCCTCGACCAGCAGCACGTCGAGCTCGCCCAACCGCAGGGCCCGCAGGCCCTCCTGGCGTCCGGTCTCCACCAGCCGGGGCACCAGTGCGGGATGCGTCCGGGCGAGGTGGTGCAGTGCCGTGGTGGCGAAGTAGGTGATGGCCGGTCCGGGCAGCCCGATGGCGACCGGACCGGAGGCCGGGCCGCTCAGCGCCTCCAGCGCCCGGGCGGCATCGGCGAGCGCCTCCCGGATCCGACCGCCGACCTCCGCCAGCAGGCCGCCCGCGGCCGTCAGTTCGACGCGCCCGCCGGCACGGTCGACGAGCGGCAGGCCGACCTCCTGCTCCAGTCGCTGCAACTGCTGCGACACCGCCGACGGCGTGTGCCCGAGAGCGCGGGCGGCCGCGGCCACGCCGCCGTTCTCGGCGATCGTGCGCAGGAGCAGCAGTCGCCGCGGGTCGAGTTCCACCGTGGTCCGCCTCTCCTGCTGCCGGTCGTCGCCCCTCGGGGCCATCCTCGCAGCCCTGTCCGTTCAGAGGTCCTCCAGGTTCTCGTCCGTGACCCAGACCATCAGGCCCGCCAGGGGCGTCCCCAGCAGGCCGACGGCGACGCCGATCCACAGGGCCCAGTAACCGCTGGTGATCCGGGCCGGGCGACCGGGGTGGCCGGGGTCGATGCGCACCGCCGTCCGGTGCCCGTCGGGCCAGGCCTCGGACGCGGCGTCACGGGAGCTGTACCGGTGTCCGCCGTCACTCCAGCGGTAGGTGCACAGGTTGCCGGCGTCCCCGCGTGCCTCACAGTTCGTCACCGTCGCCGTGACCGTGAGCGTGGCGCGCCGGTCGAGGGCGTGCGCCTGGAAGAAGTAGCTCAGGCTGAAGGCGAAGACGCCCGCGAGACTCCAGAGCAGCACCCGGCTGAGCAGCGAGGCCAGCATGCCACCGCGCTGCCCCGGGCCACCCGGGCCCGGTGGCCGCGCACCGAGGACAACGCGCAGCAGCCCGGCGCCGGCACCGGCCGTCCCGGCGTCCGCGGCCGCCGTCCAACCGGCGTGCGCCACCGTGGAGCCCCATCCGGCGAACGCGGCCGCGGCGAGACCGGCGAGCACCACGGGTGTCGCGAGGCGCTGAACGGCGCGGGCACCGCCCCGCAGCACGCCCAGGAAGCTCTCGGGCCGCGAGCTGAAGGGGCGGGGGCGTCGATCCTCAATCGTCGTCATGGGGTCGAGCGTGCTGGCGTCGGAGCGACGGCACCAGCAAGCTCTGCTGCACCCGGCTTTCAGCTCCGCTTTACTGGGCTCACCACCCCCGGCTGCTCCGACGCGACGTCGACCTCCCCAACAGAACGGACACCGCACCACCCATGAACAGCCTGAGCTACCGCCTCCCCGGTCTCGCCGTCACCGACCACACCCTCGAGGTGCCACTCGACCATCAGGACCCCGCGGCCGGCAGTATCGAGGTCTTCGCCCGGGAGGTCGTGGACCCCGCGCGGGTGGGGCAGGAGCTGCCGTGGTTGCTGTACCTGCAGGGCGGCCCCGGGGGGAAGGCGCCCCGGCCGACCACGGGGAGTCCGAGCTGGCTGCGGCGTGCCCTGCGCACGCACCGCGTGCTGCTGCTGGACCAGCGCGGGACCGGGCGCAGCACGCCCGTCACCGGGCGTACCGCCGCGCGCTTCCCGAACGCGGAGGCGTTCGCCGCGTACCTCGGCCACTTCCGCGCGGACGCGATCGTCGCCGACGCCGAGGCCCTGCGGCGGGCGCTGACCGGCGGGCAACGGTGGGAGACGCTCGGTCAGAGCTACGGCGGGTTCTGCACGCTGACCTACCTGTCGCAGGCCCCGGAGGGCCTCGCCGCCTGCTACGTCACCGGCGGCCTCGCCGGCCTCGCGGCCACCGCCGAGGACGTCTACCGCGCCACCGCGCCCCGCGTCGAGGCCAAGAACGCGGCCTTCGCCGCCCGCTACCCCGCCGACCAGCTGACCCTGCGCCGCCTCGCGGAGCGCCTCGCAAAGGAGCCGGCGCGGCTGCCCGACGGGGACCTGCTGACCGTGCGACGACTGCGCTACCTCGGCTTCGCCCTCGGCACGGGCGACGGCTTCGAGCGGCTGCACTGGCTGCTGGACGAGGCGCTGGACGCCGACGGCGCGCCCACCGAGGTGTTCCTGAACGACGTGGCACAGCTGACCGGCTTCGTCGCCAACCCGCTCTTCGGCGTCCTGCACGAGTCCATCTACGCCCAGCCGGGGTCGGGCCCGACGGCCTGGGCCGCGCAGCGCGTGCTGGACTCGCTGCCGCGGTTCGCCGAGGACGCGGACCCGCTGCTGCTGACCGGCGAGATGATCCTGCCCTGGATGTTCGAGGACGTCACCGCCCTGCGCCCGTTCACGGACGCGGCTCGGATCCTGGCGGAGCGCACCGACTGGCCCGCCCTCTACGACCCGGCCCGGCTGGCGGCCAACCAGGTGCCGGTCGCGGCCGCGGTCTACTTCGACGACATGTACGTCGACGCCGGCCTCTCGCTGCGCACGGCCGCCGAGGTCGGCTCGGTGCGGGCCTGGGTGACCAACGAGTGGGAGCACGACGGCGTCCGGGCGGACGGCGAGCGCGTGCTCGGCCGGCTCATGGACATGGTCTCCGGCCGGATCTGACGCCCTTTAGGGCGTGAACGAAGATGTCCGCGTGGTAACGGGAGTGTGTTCACTTCTTGACGCGCCGCCACGGACAGCGGTTGACTCCCGCACCATGAAGCGCACCCTCGCCGCCGCCACCGCCCTGACCCTCCTGCTCGGGCTCGGGGCGGCGGGCTGCGGCAGCACGTCGGCCGCGGCCGGCCCGGGGACGAGCGTCGGCACCCCGCCGATGATCGGCCTGCTGCTGCCGGAGGACACCACCACCCGGTACGAGCAGTTCGACCGGCCGCTGTTCGAGGCCAAGGTCAAGGCCCTCGCCCCCACCGTCCAGGTGCGGTACGCCAACGCGGGCGGCAGCGCTCAGACGCAGGCGCAGCAGGTGCGCACGATGGTGAACGCCGGCGTCGCCGTCCTGGTCGTCGACGCCGAGGACTCCGCCCAGATCAAGTCCTCCCTCGAGGACGCGAAGGCGAAGGGCGTCAAGATCGTCGCCTACGACCGCCTGGCCCAGGGCCCGGTCGACGCGTACGTCTCGTTCGACAACGAGAAGGTCGGCGAGCTCCAGGGCCAGGGCCTGCTCGGCGCCATGGGCGACAAGGCCACCCCGAGCGCGAAGGTCGTCGAGATCGACGGCGACGCCGCCGACCCCAACACCCTCGACTACGAACGCGGCTTCCTGGCGGCCGTGCAGGGCCGGGTGAACATCGCCTACGACGCCTCGGGCATGTGGAAGCCGGACGTCGCCGCGCAGAAGGTCACGGCCGCGATCAACCAGCTGGGCGGGCGGAACATCGCGGGGATCTACTCGGCGAACGACGGCATGGCCGCGGGCGTCGTCAGCGCGCTGCGCGGCGCGGGCCTCACCGGCGTCCCGCTCGGCGGACAGGACGCCCAACTGGACGCGGTCCAGCGGATCGTGGCCGGCACGCAGGCCTACACGGTCTACAAGGCGTACCGCCCCGAGGCCGAGGCGGCGGCGGAGCTGGCGGTGGACCTGCTCCAGGGCCACGAGATCGTCTCGCTGGCGCCGGGGATGAAGATCAGCGAGTCCGGCGACGCCGTCCACGCGGACCTCCTGACGCCGGTGCTGCTCACCCGAGCGAACATCCGCCAGACGGTGGTGGCGGACGGGCTGTACACGGTGGGTCAGATCTGCACCGCGCAGTACGCGGCGGCGTGCAGGGCGGCGGGCCTGGAGTAGCCCTCCGGGGGCGCGGGGAACTGCGCGACAAGCCACCCAGCGCGGATGCTCCTCACCGAGCAGGGCCATCCGCACACCGTTGGATTCTCGCGCAGTTCCCCGCGCCCCCGGAGGGTTGGGGCAACTGAACGACCGCAGCGGCGATCACCAGGTCCTCCCAGGCCATGCCGACGCTCTTGAAGAGCGCCGGGCGGTCGTCCGTCGCGGTGAGGCCGCAGGAGACGAGTTCGGGCAGGTCCGCGTCGACGTCGCGGGGGCGGAGGCCCGCGAGCTCGCCGGCCTCCCGCAGCGCGGTGGCGCGGTGTTCCACCACCAGCGCGGCGCGGCCGACCAGCGTGGTGTCGACCTCGCGGGCCGTGGGCTCGTGAGCGCCGACGGCGATGACCAGCGCGCCGTCGCGGACCGCCGCACCGTCGAACAGCGGGGTGCGGGAGGTCGTGCAGCAGCAGACCACGTCCGCGTCCTCGACACGTTCAGCGCGGTCCGTCACTGCGTCGAGACCGAGACGGGACGCCAGCGTGAGCAGCTCCGCCGCCCGTCCGGGCGAGCGTGTGACGACGGTGACGCGCCGCAGCGACGGCAGCACCGCCGCCAGCGCGCGCAGGTGGGCGCGCGCCTGCGGGCCCGCGCCGAAGAGCACGAGGTGGCGAGCGTCGGCGGGCGCCAGCCGCGACGCCGCGAGCGCGGAGACCGCGGCGGTGCGCAGCTCGGTGAGGGCCGGTGCGTCCATCAGCGCGAGCGGCAGCAGGGTGTGCGCGTCGAGCAGCAGGACCCCGCCGGTGATGGTCGGCAGGCCATGGAGCGGGTTGTCCGGCGCCACCCCGGCGATCTTGACGACGGCGTAGCGGTCGTCGTGAGCGGGCATCAGCAGCAGCTCACCGCCCGGCACCGGCACCCGCGAGCGGGGCGCGGACGCGTCGGGGTCGAGGCCGCCGCGCAGGGCGGCCTCCAGGGCGGCGACCGCCGCCGCCGGGCCGAGCCGGGCGGCGACGGCCTCCGCGTCGAGCACCTGGAATCCGGGGATCATCGCAGCACGAACCCCGTGCCGAGCGCGTCCAGCGGGTCCAGCTCGAAGCGGTGGGCCCCGGTGCGGTGCGCGCTGCCGGTGATCTCGGTGACGAACCCCGCCGCCACCGTCTCCGCGACCCGCGCGGTGAAGACGCTGCCGATCACCGAACGGTGGTGCAGCTCCTCCCCCATCGGCAGCAGGCCGCGCTCGGTCAGCACCGCCAGCAGCGCGGACGTGCCGGACCCGCACGGCGAGCGGTCCACCTGGCCGTCCGCGAAGACGGTGACACTGCGCAGCGCGAGCGCGAAGCCGTCCGGGGCGGGCTCGCGCTGGTGGAGCAGCACGCCGTAGACGCCGGACAGGCGCGGGTCGCGCGGCTCGCGGGTGGCCGGGTGGCCCTCCAGCGCGGCGCGGATCTGCCGCCCGGCGCGGATCAGCTCCGGCAACGCCTCGGGCGTCGGGGCCAGCCCCAGCCGGTCGGCCGAGAGGACCGCGTAGCAGGCGCCGGCATGCGCGAGGTCCAGGCTGACCTCGCCGAAGTCGGCGGTCCGCACCTCGACCTCGAGCGCGCTCGTCCGGGCCGGGACGTTGCGGAAGGTCACCGCCCGAGTCTGCCCGCCCGCGCGCCGCACGCGCGCCGCGACACGGCCGGAGGGGACGTCGATGCGGACCGTCACCTCCCCGTCCTCGGGTGCGACGACCAGGCCGCTGTCGACGGCCCAGGCGCCGAGCGCGATCGTGCCGTGGCCGCAGGCGGTGGAGTAGCCGTCCTTGTGCCAGAACAGCACCCCGAGGTGGGCGCCGTCGTCGTCCGGCGGCACGACGAACCCGCCGTACATGTCCGCGTGGCCGCGCGGCTCGTGGCAGAGCAGGCGGCGGACGCTCTCCATCGCGGTCGGGCGCGGCGTCCCGTCCGCCTGGACGGCGATCGCCCGCCGCTCGGCGACGCTGTCGCCGGCGATCGGCACGGTGCCGGCCGGCACGATCCGGAACGGCTCGCCGGCCGTGTGGTAGTCGACGCAGTCGACGGTGGGCACCACTGTCACAACAAGAACCCCTTGGGGAACGGGTCGGTCGGGTCCAGGAAGTACTGCGCGGTCCCGGTGATCCAGGCCCGCCCGGTCACCGTCGGCACCACGGCCGGGCGTCCGGCCACGGTGGTCTCCTCGACCAGCCGCCCGAGGAAGCGCGTGCCGATGAACGACTCGTTGACGAACGCCGCGCCGAGCGCGAGCTCGCCGCGCGCGTGCAGCTGCGCCATCCGCGCGGACGTGCCGGTACCGCAGGGCGAGCGGTCGAACCATCCGGGGTGGATCGCCATCGCGTGCCGCGAGTGCGCGGCGGTGGAGCCGGGCGCGGCGAAGTAGACGTGGTGGACGCCGTGGATCCGGTCGTCCTCCGGGTGCACGGGCTCGTCCGCGCCGTTGATCGCGGCCATGGTGGCGAGGCCGGCCTTGAGGATCTGCTCCTTGGTGGCACGCTCGCGGTCGAACGGCAGGCCGTAGTCGGCGAGGTCGACGATCGCGTAGTAGTTGCCACCGAACGCGAGGTCGTAGCGGATCTCCCCGAAGCCCGGCACGTGCGTCTTGGCGTCCAGCCGCTCGCAGAACGCGGGCACGTTGGTCAGCGTCACCGCGGTCGCGGAACCGTCCGCGACGGCGACGTCGACGCTGACCAGCCCGGCCGGGGTGTCCAGCCGCACGGTGGTGACCGGCTCGGTGACCGGCACCATCCCGGTCTCGACCAGCACGGTGGCCACCCCGATGGTGCCGTGCCCGCACATGGGCAGCAGCCCGGACACCTCGATGAACAGCACCCCGTAGTCGGCGTCGGGCCGCGTCGGGGGTTGCAGGATCGCCCCGCTCATCGCGGCGTGGCCGCGGGGTTCGTACATCAGCAGCGTGCGCAGGTCGTCGAGGTGCTCCATGAAGTACACGCGGCGCTCGGCCATGGTGGATCCCGGGATGACACCGACACCACCGGTGATCACTCGGGTCGGCATGCCCTCGGTGTGGGAGTCGACGGCGTGGTAGATGTGACGGGTCTTCATCGGCTTTGCCCCCTGTGAGTTGCTTGCAACCACCTGGGGGCGCGAGGAACTGCGCGACAAGCCACCCCGCGTGGTGGGTCCCCGAACGAGCAGGGCCATCCGCACGCCGTTGGTTGCCCGCGCAGTTCCCCGCGCCCCTGCGGTACTACCGCAGTCCCTCGGCCAGAGCCTTCTCCGTGGCGAGCGTCACTGCGCTCAGGGCTTCGCCCTGAAGTGCCGAGCGCGGGGCCCTGCACGGACCCCCGTAGCGGCCGGCGAGGTCCATGGAGAGCTTGATGGCCTGGACGAACTCCGTCTTGGAGTCCCAGCGCAGCAGCGGGTGCAGCTGCCGGTAGCGGGGCAGCGCCACCGCCAGGTCGCCCGCCACCGCCGCGCGGTACAGCTCCGCGCACGCGGTCGGCAGGGCGTTGGGGTAGCCGGCGACCCAGCCCACCGCGCCTGCGAGAGCCAGCTCCAGCAGGACGTCGTCCGCGCCGATCAGCAGGTCCAGGCCGGGGGCCAGCTCGGCGATCTCGTAGGCACGGCGCACGTCGCCGCTGAACTCCTTGACGGCGACGATGTGCCCGGCCGCGTGCAGCTCGGCGAGCAGCGAGGGGGTCAGGTCGACGCGGGTGTCGTAGGGGTTGTTGTAGGCGACGACGGGCAGGCCCACCTTCGCGACCTCCGCGTAGTGCGCGAGGACCGCGTCGCGCTCCGCGCGGAACGCGTTCGGCGGGAGCTGGAGGACGGAGCCGCAGCCGGCCTCAGCGGCCTGCTCGGCCCAGCGGCGCGACTGCGCGCAACCGTACGCGGCCGTGCCGGCCATGACGCGGCTGCCGTCGCCCGCGGCCTCGACGGCGACGCGGATGACCTGCGCACGCTCGGCCTCGGTCAGCGTCTGGTACTCGCCGAGGGACCCGTTGGGGACGACCCCGTCGCAGCCGTTCTCGATGAGCCAGGCGACGTGGCGGGCGAACGCGTCGTAGTCGACCGAGCCGTCCTCGTGGAACGGCAGTGCGGTGGCGACCATGATGCCGTGCCAGGGAGCCTGGCGGTCAGGGGTGGTGACGTCGGCGGCGGTCATCGGGGTGCTCCTTGTGAGGATGGTGCGGTGGTGGACTCGGCCAGCAGGCCGAGGGGAACAGGGGTGGACAGGGGTCGGGTGGGCGCGCCGTCGTCGGCCGCGCCGCAGAGGCGGGCCACGGCCGGTCCGCACATGCGGGCCTGGCACCAGCCCATGCCCGCGCGGGTGAGGAGTTTGACGGTGCGCTGGTCGGCGGCGCCGAGTTCGGTGACGGCCTCGCGGACCTGGCCGGCCGTGACCTCCTCGCAGCGGCAGACCTCGGTGGCGTCCTCCAGCCACTCCGGCCATCCGCTGCCGGGCGCGTGCCGCGCCGCCATCAGCGCGGCGAAGGCCCGCAGCCGGGTGCGGCGGCGCAGCAGGGAGGCGGGCGCGGTCGTCTCACCGGCGAGGGCGCGACCGGCCAGCTCGCCCTCCACGATCGCGAGTTGGACGCCGCCGATGCCGGTGCTCTCCCCCGCCGCCCAGACGCCGGGGACGGTGGTGCGCTGGGCGGCGTCCACGACGAGCGCGGCGCTTCCGTCGGGCAACCGTTCGGTGGCGCAGCCGAGTTCGAGTGGGAGCTCCAACTGCGGCACGAGCCCGTGCCCGACGGCGACGGCGTCGCAGGCGATGCGCCGTTCGGTGCCGGGGAGCGGGCGCCAGGTGGCGTCGAGCCGTGCGAGGGTGACGGCCTCGACGCGGTCGGTGCCGTGGGCGGCAACGACGGCGGTGCGCGGGCCCAGCCGGACGCCGTGGCGCAGCAGGACGGCGCCGTGCTGGGCGCCCTCGACGAGCTTGCCGGGGTTGGCGGCGAGGGTGCGGGCGCCTCGGGCGTAGCCGAGGTAGCCGGCTGCCTCCGCCACGAGCGGGACCCTCGCCCCGGCCTTGACCAGCGAGGACGCGACGGCGAGCAGCAGCGGACCGCTGCCGGCGACGACCACCCGACGTCCGGGCAGGACCAGCCCGGCCTTGAGCATGGCCTGGGCGCCGCCCGCGCCGACGACTCCGGGGAGGGTCCAGCCGGGGAAGGGCAGCTGCCGCTCGTGGGCGCCGGTGGCGAAGAGGATCTGACGCGCGGTCAGCGATCGGGCCTGTCGCTGGTCCGGCCCGGTCAGCGAGCGCACGATCCAGGCACCCGACTCTCGCACCACCGACCAGACATGATGGTCCGCCAAGAAGTCGGCCTCAGCGTTCTCGACGCGGGTGAGGAGGCGGCGGAACTCAGCCCAGTGGTGGTGCAGCACCTGCGGCCGGGCGGCACGGAACGCGGCGGCGGGCTGCCGGTAGAACTGACCACCGGGCTGCGGCGCGCTGTCGAGCAGGGCCACGCGCAGGCCGCGCTCGGCGGCGGCCGCGGCGCCCGCCAGGCCGGCGGGCCCGGCGCCGATCACGGCGAGGTCGTAGAGCTCGTGCGTCTCAGCGGAGTTCGTCATGGCCGTCGCCTCTCTGCGTGCGGACCTCGGCGCCCGGCAGTACCGGGGCCAGGCAGGCGCGGACGTTGGGGACGCCGTCGAGCTCGACCAGACAGTCGTAGCAGGAGCCCATCCCGCAGAACGCGCCGCGCGGACGGTCACCGACGCGGGTGCGGCGCCAGGCGAGACGGTCCGCCTGCCACAGCGCGGCGGCGACGGTCTGGCCGGGCAGCGCGGGGACGGGCTCGCCGTCGAAGCTGAACTCGAAGCCGGGCTCGGGCCGGGCCCGGACCAGGTCGAGCGGGTTGCGCCTCACGGCTGCTCCTCCTGGAATCGTGCGGGGTCGAAGGGGGTGGGGTCCATGAACGGTTTCTCGTCGCCGAGGAGCTGGGCGATCAGGCGGCCGGTGGCGGGGGCGAGGCCGATGCCGGCGCCCTCGTGGCCGCAGGCCTGGAGCAGCCAGGGCCGGCGCGGGTCGGGGCCGATCGCGGGGAGGTGGTCGGGCAGGTAGGGGCGAAAGCCCCGGTAGGCCCGCATCACCCGCACGTCGCGCAGGACCGGGAACAGCTCGGCCGCCTGCGCGGCAAGCCGCGCGAGCACCGGCACGGCAAGACTCCGGTCGAAGCCGACCCGCTCGCGGCTGGCCCCGATCAGCACGGGCCCGGCAGCGGTCCCCTCGACCACACCCGAGCTCTGCAGGTCGGCGGAGCCGCTGGCCACGTCGGCGACGTAGTCGGCGGCGTAGACCTTGTGCCGCACCAGCGGCGGCAGCGGCTCGGTGACCAGCACGAAGCCGCGTCGCGGCAGGATCGGCAGGGCTGCCCCCGCGAGGGCGGCGATCTCGCCGCCCCAGGTCCCGGCGGCGTTGACGACCGCGCCGCAGTGCAGGGTGCCGCGCGTGTCGGTCTCCACGCGCCCCTCGGCCAGGGCCGTGACGGCGGTTCCGGCGAGGAGTTCGGCGCGGCCGGTGTCCCGCGCCGCCCGCAGCAGGGTCGCTGCCGCGAGGGCGGGTTGCACCTGGGCGTCCTGCGGGTAGAGGACTCCCCCGGCCAGTGCTGGAGCGAGGTGGGGCTCCAGCTCCCCGAGCGCGTCGGCGGGCACGGGGACGGCCTCGACGCCCGCCTCCCGCTGACGCGCGGCCAGCCCCTGGAGGGCACCCAGGGACTGGAGATCCTTGGCGACGACGAGGCCGCCCTTGGCTTCGTACTCCAGCGCGTCCGCGCCGAGGCTCTCGGCGAGCTCCCGCCACAGCCGCTGGCTCTCGAGCGCGAGCTCCAGCTCCGACCCGGGCACCTTGTCCGAGACGAGCAGGTTCCCCTCCCCGGCTCCGGTCGTCCCCCCGGCGACCGGTCCCCGATCCACGACGGCGACCGTCATCCCCCGCTCCGTGAGAGCGTGGGCACACGCGGCGCCGATCATTCCGGCGCCGATGACGACTACGTCGTAGTGAGGGCTTCTTGGCACGCTCAGTACTATGTCACACGGCATTGGCACCGCGCTAGACCTCGCCGAAGCGTGCGCGGTACTCGCTCGGAGACAGGCCTGTATGCCGACGCATCAGCGTGCGCAGGTGGGTCGCGGTGCCGACACCGCAGGTGCGGGCGACGACGTCGAACCGCTCCTGTGCCGTCCGCTCCGGACACCGCTCAGCCTTCCGGACGGCGCGGCGCGCGTCGCTGGCGCACAGGTCCGCTTTCGGGGTGGTGCGGGCACCACCTCCGGCCCGGGCACCCGGCTCACACCCGCCGGAACGACTCCCCGTCAAAGGTCCACTCCCACCCCACCTCGCCGCGCACCGGGCAGATCCCGGCCAGCGAGAACACCCCCGGCAGGTTCAGCGCGTACCCGACGCACAGGACCTCGTTCAGCAGGTCCAGGTCCTCGTCGTCGATGCGCAGCACGCCGCCCTCCTCCAACAGCAGGTCCGCCCAGGCGACCAGCGGCAGGTCCGGGTCGAAGAGGCTGCACACGGCCGTGAACTGGCCCTCGCCCGCGCCGAGCAGGAAGCCGCGCAGGGCTTCCGCGCCGTGGGCGTAGGCGATCCGTAGCAGCTGCTCGGGGAAGTCGCCGGTCAGGGCGGCCTCCGCGGTCTCGGCGAGCATGCGGTCGAGGTGACGGCGGACCACGCCGCGCTCGTGGGCGCGGTCGATCCTGAGCAGGAACTCCGCCAGTGGCTCGCCCTGCCAGCGCACCCACTCCTCCTCGGCGGCCGGGTCGGCCGTGTAGGCGTAGTGGCTGTCGCCGTCGGCGGGCGAGAGCCCCTCACGCTCGCAGAAGTCCCGGAGGTCCGCGGGCGAGAAGGCGCGCCCGCACACCTCGGCACCGTCACGGCCGAGCCCGGTCAGCATCGACTCGATGTCCCCCAGGTAGTCGGCAAAGGCGCTGTACTCGGTGCAGCCGTCCGCGCGCAGCAGCTCGAAGTCCGCACGGTTGGTGACGACCCCGACCATGGTGGGACGACGTCGCCCCGACACCGCCGGGGCGGCGCAGCGGCGGTCGCGCGGAGTGACCACGCGCGGGGTCGCCTGGCAGACGGCGGGGCGGTGGCTGCGCGGACGGGCGTGCTTGGCCATGGGAGCCTCCGAGGCTGGACGGGGTGCGAGGGTGGTTCGCTGCTCCTCGTCCTCCCCCGCCTCCGCCACCTCATGCGCACCCTGTGTCACAGGCTCGTCACCATCAGTGACCTCTAATGGCGCAACAGTGGCGCCCTGCCGCCCCCGGAAAGGGGTGCAGGGCGCCACTGTGTGTTGCTCGTGTGTTGCTCCGCAGGGACCGCGTCAGTCGCGGGCGGCCCGCAGCGAGGGCTTCAGCTCCTTCAGACGGGCCAGCAGCCCGTTGACGAAGGAGGGGGACTCGTCGGTGGAGAAGTCCTTGGCCATCTCCACGAACTCGTCCAGCACCACCGGGTCGGGAACCTCGTCCACCCAGATCAGCTCGTAGGCGCCGAGGCGCAGCACGTTGCGGTCCACGATCGGCATCCGGTCGAGCGTCCAGCCCACCGCGTAGGTGGAGATCAGGTCGTCGATCCGGGCGGCGTGGCGGCTGTAGCCCTCCACCAGGTCCTGGGTGTACTCCGGAACCTGCGGCACGCCTTCCTCACCGCTGCGGGCGCGCGCCACCCACTCGGCGAGGACCAGCGTCGGCTTCACGCCCCGGTGGTCGGCCTCGAAGATGATCTGGAAGGCCTTGGTCCTGGCCTTGTTACGCGCGGTGGCCACGGTTAGGAGTTCACCCGGCCGAGGTAGTCACCGGTGCGGGTGTCGACCTTGATCTTGTCGCCCTGGTTGATGAAGAGCGGGACGCCGACCTCGGCACCGGTCTCCAGACGCGCGGGCTTGGAGCCACCGGTGGAACGGTCGCCCTGCACGCCCGGCTCGGTGAACTCGATGACCAGCTCGACGGCGGCCGGGAGCTCGATGTAGAGCGGGGCGCCCTCGTAGACGGCCACGAGCGCGTCGAAGCCCTCGAGCAGGAACTTGGCGGCGTCGCCGACGACCGCCGGGTCGACGTGCGTCTGCTCGTAGGTGTCCATGTCCATGAACACGAACTGCTCGCCGTCCTTGTACGAGAACTGCATCGTGCGCTTGTCGACGTTGGCCGTCTCGACCTTCACGCCGGCGTTGAAGGTCTTGTCGACGACCTTGCCCGACAGCACGTGCTTCAGCTTGGTGCGCACGAACGCCGGGCCCTTGCCAGGCTTGACGTGCTGGAACTCGACGACGGACCACAGCTGGTCGTTGTCGAGCTTGAGCACCATGCCGTTCTTGAGGTCGTTGGTGGAAGCCACAGTCGCCCTAACTTCTGGATTTCGTTTGTCAAGGAACCAAGTACGCGTGTCCTGCGGCTCCCGATCCCTTGCGGGACCTGGAATCACAGGGCGAGGAGCTCCTTGGTCGTGATGGTGAGCAGCTCGGGCCCTCCGTCCTCGGAAGGACGGACGACGAGCGTGTCCTCGATCCGGACCCCGCCACGACCCGGGAGGGCTACTCCCAGTCCGACGGTGACCGGCACACGGTTCTCAAGCTTACCGAACTCCCCAGGCCAAGGTTCCAAGGCCCCCGGGCGCGGCTCCTCCTCGACGTCCAGGCCGACACCGTGCCCAACCCCCTCCTCCAGCTCCGGCGGGTACCCGCGCGCCTCCAGCACGCGCGTCGCCGCCCGCGCGCAGTCGTCCAGCGACGCGCCGACGGCGAGCGCCTCGCGCGCGGCGCGCTGCGCGGCGAAGACCACGGCGTGCAGTTCCACCTGCCAGTCCTGCGGGGCCAGGCCCACCACGAAGGTGCGGGTGGCGGAGGCCCGGTACCCCCGGTAGCAGGCCCCGAGCGAGACGGTCAGGAAGTCGCCCTCCTCGACCCGCCGGTCCCCCGGCAGGTGCCGGGCCCGGCCCGCGTGGTCCCCGGCGCCGACCCGCACCGGGAAGGCCGGGCCGTCGGCGCCGTGGTCGACCATGCGGCGCTCCAGCTCCATCGCCAGGTGCCGCTCGCTGCGGCCGACCAGGATCGACTCCAGCAGCTCACCCAGCGCCTGGTCGGCGATCTCCGCGGCGATCCGCAGGCTGGCGAGCTCCTGTTCGTCCTTGACCACCCGCAGTTGCTCCACGGAGTGGTGCAGGTCCCGCAACCGGCAGCCCGCCGCCTCGGCGACGGCCCGGTGCCGGGCGACCGTGAGGTCGTGCTCCTCCACCCCCAGCAGCGCCTCCGCCTGCGCGGCCGCGGCGATCGCGACGGCGGGGTCCTGACCGGCCGGCACGACCAGCTCCTCGAGCGCGTCGTCCCGCTCCCGCGTGGGATGCGCCACCGCGAGGAGCACGCGGTCGCGCTCCACCAACAACGCCTCGGCCCCGGCCACCCCGGTCAGCCACCGCACGTTCGCGGGCGCGCTCACCAACGCGGCATCGACCCCGGCTCCACTGCACCGCTCCCGCAGACGCTCACGCCGCTCGGCGAACACCTCACCCATGCTCCGAGGCTAGGCGCGCAAGCGCGCACTCGCGCGTCGGGAGCTCAGCCGGCGCAGCCGCCAGGGGCACGGGGACCCGCGCGAGGACAACCCGGTGCGAACGGCCCTGTGCGTGCCGGTCACCAGCTGCGCGGGTGGCTTGTCACACCCACGCGGCGCAGCCGCATATCGGCAGGGCCGCGCGCCCCTAGCGCCGCACGGCTGCCAGTACGTGGTCCAGGGCGGTTGCCGTCGCCGGGATGTCCATGCGGGAGTTGTCGATGATAGGCAGGCCCGAGCCGTACCAGCCGGACATGCGGCCGTGGATGGCGGCCACCTGCTCGTCCGGGAGGCGGCGGTGGCCGGTGCGGCGGGCGTTGCGGGCGAGGACCACGTCCAGGCCCGGGAGGAGGATGACGGGGAACAGCTGGGGGCCCACATGGCGCTTCCAGCCGCCCAGGCCCACGGCCGGGAAGTCGGGGAAGACCGCGTCGTCGATGATGCAGGAGATCCCGTTGACCAGGTAGTTCCGCGCGGCGAAGCCGCAGGTGCGGCGGGCGAGGCGGTACTGGCCCTCGGACTGGTCGTTCCAGCCCGCCTGGGGGCCCGCGAAGCCGGCGCGGACCCACTCGCGGACGTCGTCGAGGCTGATGTGGGCCGTCGTGGTGGGCCGCCGGTCGGCCCAGTGGCGGGCGACCGAGGTCTTGCCCGCGCCGGCGGGCCCGATCAGGAGGATCGCCAGCGCCCCGCCCGGGACGGGCGTGGGAACGGCCGCGGGCGGGGGCGTGGGCAGCACGAAGTGGCCCGTCGCCGCGGACTCCGGCAGGGCCCGCAGGGACAGCGTCGCCCGCGGCGGGCCCGCCGCGGGCTGCTGCGGCAGGCTGCCGCCGTAGTAGTCGCTGTGGCGCTCTGACATCCGGTCACCTCCCGGAGGACGACGATACCGCGCCTCCGGGAGGTGACCAGATCACGCGTCGGACTGGACCTCAGGAAGCCAGCGCCCGCAGCGCCAGCTCGTAGGAGCCGATGCCGAATCCGGCGATCGTGCCGCTGGCCACCGCCGAGATGACCGACAGGTGCCGGAACTCCTCCCGCGCGTGCGGGTTGGAGATGTGCACCTCGATCAGCGGTGCCGTGCGCTGCGACGCGGCGTCGCGCATGCCGTAGGAGTAGTGCGTGAACGCGCCCGGGTTGATCACGACCGGGAGCTTGCCGTCGGCCGCCTCGTGCAGCCAGCGGATCATCTCGCCCTCGTCGTTGGTCTCGCGCACCTCGACCTCGAAGCCCAGCTCCGCGCCGAGCTTCGTGCAGCGTTCCACCAGCCCGGCGTAGGAGGTCGCGCCGTAGACGTCGGGCTCCCGCGAGCCGAGCCGGCCCAGGTTCGGGCCGTTCAGCACCAGGACCTTCTGCGGCGCGTCGCTCACTCCGCCACCTCCGCGTACGCGGCCACCAGCAGCGACGGGTCCGGGGCCTCCAGGATCGCGGGCTTGGCCAGGCCGTCCAGGACGATGAAGCGCAGGCGGTCGGCGCGGGACTTCTTGTCCAGCTTCATCGCCTCCAGCAACTTCGGCCAGGCGTCGGCCCTGTACGTCAGCGGCAGACCCACCGACTTGAGCACGCTCTTGTGCCGCTCGGCCGTCTCGTCGTCCAACCGGCCCGCCAGGCGGCCCAGTTCGGCGGCGAAGACCATGCCGACGCTGACGGCCGCGCCGTGACGCCACTTGTAGCGCTCGTTGCGCTCGATCGCGTGGGCGAGCGTGTGGCCGTAGTTGAGGATCTCGCGCAGGCCGGACTCGCGCAGGTCGTTGGAGACGACCTCCGCCTTGACCTTGATCGAGCGCTCGATCAGCTCGGCGGTGTGCGGGCCGTCGGGCGTACGGGCCGCCTCCGGGTCCGCCTCGACCAGGTCGAGGATGACCGGGTCGGCGATGAAGCCGGTCTTGATGACCTCGGCCAGCCCGCTGACGTAGTCGTGCTTCGGCAGGGTCTGCAGCGTGTCCAGGTCCACCAGCACGCCAACCGGCGGGTGGAACGCGCCGACGAGGTTCTTGCCCTCGGCGATGTTGATGCCGGTCTTGCCGCCGACCGCCGCGTCGACCATGCCGAGCAGCGTCGTCGGCATGGAGACCCAGCGCACGCCGCGCAGCCAGGTGGCCGCGACGAAGCCCGCGAGGTCGGTGGTGGCACCGCCGCCGACACCGACGACGACGTCGGTGCGGGTGAAGCCGGTCTGGCCCAGCACCGACCAGCAGTAGGCGGCGACCTCGGCCGACTTGGCCTCCTCCGCGTTCGGCACCTGCAGCGCGATGGCCTCGTAGCCCTGCGCGGCCAGGTCGTCGCGGATCGCCTCACCGGTCGCGGACAGCGCCTCGGGGTGGATCACGGCGACGCGCTGCGCGGCGTTGCCGATCAACCCGGGCAGCTCGCCCAGCAGCTGATGCCCGATCAGCACGTCGTACGGGTCCGCCCCGCCGCTCGCGCCGACACGGATACGAGTGATCTCTGTGCTCACGACTTGCTCAGCTCCAGTGCGTCCAGGACCGCGTCGGCCACCTGATCAGGCGTCAACCCGGCCGTGCTCACCACCGCTCGGGCCACCCGGGTGTACACCGGGCGGCGCTTCTCCATCAGTTCACGCCAGCGGGCGCGCGGATTGCCCACCAGCAGCGGACGCGGGGCGTCCAGGCCGACGCGCTTGACCGCGTCGTGCAGGTCGACGTCGAGGAAGACCACGGGCAGGCCGCTCAGCAGTTCCTCGGTCTCCGCGCGCATGACGGCACCGCCGCCGAGCGCCAGCACACCCGCGTGCTCGGCGACGGCGGTCCGCACCGCCGCCGCCTCCAGCGCACGGAAGTGCGGCTCGCCCTCGTCGACGAAGATGTCCGCGATCGGCTTGCCCGCCGAGGCGACGATGTCGGCGTCCGTGTCCCGGAAGCCGACACCGAGGCGTTCCGCGAGCAGCACACCCACCGAGCTCTTACCGGCCCCGGGCGGACCGACCAGAATGACAGCGGGGTGGGCCACTACTTCACGACCAGGTTCTCGAGGTAGCCCTGCACGTTGCGGCGGGTCTCGGAGACGTTGTCGCCGCCGAACTTCTCGTTGACGGCGTCGGCCAGCACCAGCGCGACCATCGCCTCGGCGACGATGCCGGCCGCCGGCACGGCACACACGTCGGAACGCTGGTGGTGCGCCTTGGCGGCCTCACCGGTGCGGGTGTCGATGGTGGCCAGCGCGCGCGGCACGGTCGCGATCGGCTTCATGGCGGCCCGGACGCGCAGCAGCTCGCCAGTGGTCAGACCACCCTCGGTGCCGCCGGAGCGACCGGAGAGCCGGCGCACGCCCTCGGCCGTGTTGACGATCTCGTCGTGGGCCTGCGAGCCGGGGATGCGGGCCAGCTCGAAGCCGTCGCCGACCTCGACGCCCTTGATCGCCTGGATGCCCATCAGCGCGGCCGCGAGGCGCGCGTCGAGCCGGCGGTCCCAGTGCACGTGCGAACCGAGGCCCACCGGCACGCCGTAGGCCAGCACCTCGACGACGCCGCCGAGGGTGTCGCCGTCCTTGTGGGCCTGGTCGATCTCGGCGACCATCGCCTTCGACGCGTCCGCGTCCAGGCAGCGCACCGGGTCCTCGTCGAGGCGCGCCTCGTCGGAGGGGAGCGGCAGCACGCCGGCCGGGGCCTTGGCGGCGGCGAGCTCGACGACGTGCGAGACGATCTCGATCCCGCAGGTCTCCTTCAGGTACGAGCGGGCGATGGCTCCGAGCGCGACACGCGCGGCGGTCTCGCGCGCGGAGGCGCGCTCCAGGATCGGCCGGGCCTCGTCGAGGGAGTACTTCTGCATGCCCGCGAGGTCGGCGTGGCCGGGGCGTGGACGGGTCAGCGCCTCGTTGCGGGCCAGGCCCGCGAGGATCTCCGGGTCGACCGGGTCGGCCGACATGACCTGCTCCCACTTGGGCCACTCGGTGTTGCCCACCATGACCGCGACGGGCGAGCCGAGGGTCTGTCCGTGCCGGACACCGCCGAGGAACGTCACGACGTCCTGCTCGAACTTCATCCGCGCGCCGCGACCATAACCGAGGCGACGCCGAGCGAGCGCGTCGGCGACCATCTCCGTGGTCACGGGCACCCCGGCCGGGAGCCCCTCCAGCGTCGCGACCAGTGCCGGGCCGTGCGACTCCCCGGCCGTCAGCCAGCGCAGCGTTCCCAAGGGTGTGCTCCTATCCCGCTCGTGCAGATGACTATCCCTTGACGTGATCCTCCCACGACGCACCGGCAGGGGCAGAATCCGTCCAGCACGCGGGCACGCCGCAGTTGGCCAGTGGCGAGCAGCCATGCACGACCCAGGGGCGCGGGGCTGTGCCGATACGCGGCTCCTCCCCCAGCCTTCGTCCGGGCGGTGCCCCCTCCGGCGTGCGGATGGTCCTCAACGTTCAGGGCCGTCGGCACGCCGGTGGGTTTCTCGCGCCCGCAGTCGATCAAGCAGAGCCCCGCGCCCCCGGAGGGTGCAGCTAAAGGGCGGCCTGACCTGCGGCGCGCATCGCGCGGACGACGTCGGCGTCCGGCAGGCCGGTGAACGCGCGGAACTGGAGAACCGCCTGGTGGACCAGGAGGTCGAGGCCGCCCAGGACCACCCCGCCCTCCCGCTGCCAGGCAGCGGCCAGCGGGGTCGGCCACGGGTGGTACAGCACGTCGAAGAGCGCGCCCGGCTCCGCGGGGACCGCCCCCGCCAGGTGGTCCGTGGAGCCGGCCGGGGTCGTGGAGACGACCAGCTCCGCGTCGAACGCCTCGGCCGCGCGGTCCCAGTCCTCCGGGACGACATCCACGCCGAGGCGGTCGCCCAGCGCCCGCATCTGCGCGGCCCGCTCCGCGCCGCGCACGAACGCCAGCACCGGCCCGTCGCAGAGCTGCCCGACCGCCGCCAGCGCCGAGGACGCGGTCGCACCCGCGCCGAGCACCGCCGCGCTGCCGACCTTCTCCACGCCGCGCTCGCGCAGCGCGGCGACGAGGCCCGGCACGTCGGTGTTGTCGCCGGTGCGGCGACCGTCGGCGTGGAAGACGACGGTGTTGACCGCGTCGACCGCGAGCGCGTCCGAGGAGACCTCGTCCAGCAGCGGGATGACGGCCCGCTTCAGCGGCATGGTCAGCGACAGGCCCGCCCAGCCCTCGCCCTCCACGTCCAGGCCGGCCAGGAAGCCGGGCAGCCCGGCCTCGTCGACCTCGAAGCGGCCGTACTGCCACTCCCCCTCAAGGCCCAGCGCCGCGTACGCGGCGTTGTGCAGCACCGGCGAGAGCGAGTGCGCGATGGGCGAGCCGAGGACCGCCGCCCGCCTCACTGGCACTGTCCCGACGTGCGGTTGACGTGCTGGCCGTGCTTCTCGCAGTAGGTGTTGACGTCGTCGAGGAACTGGGCCCAGGTGGCGGAGAAGGCGGTGTTGTTGCTGTCGATCGCCACGAAGTACGCCCAGTCACCCTGTGTCGGGTTCAGCACCGCCTGGATCGCCTGCGCGCCCGGGTTGTCGATCGGCGTCGGCGGGAGGCCCTTGACGACATAGGTGTTGTAGCCGGCCTGGGACTGCGCCTTCTCCGCGTTGGTGAAGGTCTTGCGCCCCAGGTAGTACTGGATCGTGGTGTCCAGCCCGAGTCGTCCGTAGGTCACGTTCGTGTTCAGGCGGTTGTAGAGGACGCGGGCGATCTTGCCGAAGTCGGCGGTGTTGTTGCCCTCCGCCTGGAGGATGCTCGCCTCGGTCAGCACCGCGTAGGCGTTGTCCAGGTGGACGCCCTGGCCGGCCGAGTCCAGGTTGAGCGCCTGGATCTGGGTCTTGGTGTTCTGGACCATCTGCTGGAGCAGGGCGATCGGCTTCATGTTGGCGGCGATCGAGTAGCGCGTGGGCCACAGGAAGCCCTCGGGGTTGCCCTTCGCCTCGGCCGGCAGGCCCAGCTGCGCGACGTCGTCCTTGGCGGCCTTGGCAGTGGTCCCGGCAGGGAGCTTCAGCTTCGTGTCGATCATCGAGTAGATCGTCTTCGCGGTCGACCCCTCCGGGAAGGTGATCACCTCACCGCCCTGCGAGCTCTCCAGTGCCTTGAGCGCCGAGGCCGCCGACATCCTGAGCTTCAGCTCGTAGTAGCCGGGCTGGATGGTCGACGCCTTCGCGAGGTCGCCATTGTAGGCGTTGACGAAGGCCTGCGCCGACTCGACGACACCTGCCGCCTTGAGGGTGTTTCCGATGACCCAGCCGGTCGCGCCCAGCGGAACCTGCACCTGGACGTCGGTGGTGCCGTCCCCGGTGAAGTCCGCGGCGGCACTGCGGTTCTTGTACCAGTCGTAGGCGAAGTAGCCACCGCCGCCGAGGGCAACGACCAGCAGCAGGGAGACGCCCAGGCAGGCGATCCCGCTGCGCTTGCGCTCCGTGCGGCCCTTGGCCTTGTCCTTGCGGCGGCCGCTGCGGCTCTCGTCCTCGTCGGAGAGGAACTGGACGTACTCCTCCTCGCCCTCCTCTCGCTCCTCGACGTAGACGTCCTCGTCCGAGTGGTAGCCGTGGTGCCCGTCGGTGTCCTCGGCCGGGGCCTCGCCGCGCGCCTCGGCCTCCATGCGGGCCGCCTCGGCGACCCAGTCGATGCCGTCCGGCCCGGGGCCGGACGGCGGCGGGGTCTGCGGGCGCGGGCGCTGCGGCGGCTGCTGGCCGTAGGGGGCCTGCGGCGGCTGACCGGGCTGCCGGTACTGCGGCTGACCCGGCTGCCCGGGGTAGGGCTGCTGCTGGGGCTGACCCGGCTGCCCGGGGTAGGGCTGCTGCTGGGGCTGACCGGGATAGACCGGCTGCTGGCCGGTGCCGTAGGGGCCGTGGGGCGCGCCGCCGGGGTACTGGGGCTGACCTGGCTGCCCGGGGTAGGGCTGCTGCGGCTGACCGTACTGCGGCTGCGGCGGCTGCTGCCCGTACGGGTACGGCTGCTGCGGTTGCTGACCCTGCGGCTGCTGCGGCTGCTGTCCGTAGGGGTAGGGGGCCTGGGGCGGGTAACCGCCCTGCCCGCCGTACGAGCCGGCCTGGCCCCACGGTTCGGAGCCGTAGCCCCGGCCCTGGTCGGTCATGCGTCCCCTCGGGATCAGCGGATATTCGGATTCGGCACTGAATCGAACCGACGTGCCCATGGGCGCCGCCGTGGACGGAACGTTACCTGACCGACGCCAACCGGAGGCGGCGGCCACGTTCACGCCACGCAGAGCTTCACATGAGGTCGCTCACAGTGACGAAGGGGGCCCACCGGATGGTGGACCCCCTTGATTCGGCGTCAGCCTACAGCTCCTCGGCCGCCGGCTCGACAGTTTCCCCGGGAGGACGTCCGCTCGTCTTCTCGGTCTCCAGGGCGCTCTGGAGGATGACCACGGCCGCGGCCTGGTCGATCCGCGAGCGGCCCTGCTTCGCCTTCACTCCTGCCGCGCGCATGCCGGCCGCCGCGCTGACGGTCGTCATCCGCTCGTCGACCAGGCGCACCGGCACCGGGTACACCCGGAACGCCAGCCGTGCCGCGTACTCGCGGACCTTGGCGGCGGCCGGGCCCTCACGGCCGCTGAGCGAGCGCGGGAGCCCGACCACGACCTCGATCGCCTCGTACTCCGCGACGATCGCGGTCAGCCGTCCGAGTGACTTCTTGCCCGCCGGGACCGTCTCCACCGGGGTGGCCAGCAGCCCGTCGGGGTCGCAGGAGGCGACCCCGATCCGGGCGTCACCGACGTCCACCGCGATCCGGCGCCCCCGGCGCATCTCACTCACGGAAACAGCCTCAGGCCTTCTCGGCGACCAGGGCGCGCACGGCCTCGATCGCCTGCGGCACGGCCGCGGCGTCCTGGCCGCCGCCCTGGGCGACGTCGTCCTTGCCGCCACCGCCGCCGCCGAGCGTCTTGGCCGCGGTGCGGACCAGCTCGCCGGCCTTGATGCCGTGCTCGCGCGCGGCCTCGTTGGTGGCGATGACCGTCAGCGGACGGCCGTTCGCCACGGTGAACAGCGCGACGACGGCCGAGCGGCCGCCCTGGCCGACGCGGTTGCGCACGTCCAGGACCAGCTTGCGCAGGTCGTCGGCGCCGGTGCCGTCCGGCACCTGACCGGTGACGAGCGCGGTGCCGCGCACGTCCTCGGCGCCCTCGGCCAGCCCGGCGGCGGCCGCGAGCACCTTCTCGGCGCGGAAGCGCTCGATCTCCTTCTCGGCGTCCTTGAGCTTGGCGAGCATCCCGGAGATCTTCTCCGGCAGCTCCTCCGGACGGCCCTTGACCAGCTCGGTCAGCTGGGCGACGACCGTGTGCTCGCGGGCGAGGAAGTTGTAGGCGTCCACGCCCACCAGCGCCTCGACGCGGCGCACGCCGGAGCCGATGGAGGACTCGCCGAGCAGCTTCACCAGACCCAGCTGGGCGGTGTTCTGCACGTGGGTGCCGCCGCACAGCTCCTTGGAGAAGTCGCCGATGGTGACGACACGGACCTTCTCGCCGTACTTCTCGCCGAACTCGGCGATGGCGCCGGCCTTCTTGGCCTCGTCGATGCCCATGATCTCGGCGGTGACGTCGAGCTCGCGGGAGAGCACCTCGTTGATCTTCTGCTCGACGTCGGTCAGCACCGTGCCGGGGACGGCGGTCGGCGAGCCGAAGTCGAAGCGGAAGCGGCCCGGGGAGTTCTCCGAACCGGCCTGGGCGGCCGTGGGGCCGAGCGCGTCACGCAGCGCCTGGTGCGTCAGGTGGGTGGCGCTGTGGGCGCGGGCGATGGCCCGGCGGCGGCGCACGTCGATCTCGGCGTGGACGGGCGCGCCCACGGTGACCTCGCCGACCTGGACGACACCCTTGTGCACGACCACGCCGGGGACCGGCTTCTGCACGTCGTGGATCTCGATGACGGCGCCGGTGTCGGTCTTGATCCGGCCGTGGTCGGCGAGCTGGCCGCCGCCCTCGGCGTAGAACGGGGTGCGGTCGAGCACGAGCTCGACGTCGTCGCCCTCGGACGCGGCCGGGGAGGAGACCCCGTCGACCAGCAGGCCGACGACGGAGGCCTCGGTGACGTTGTTGTTGTAGCCGGTGAACTCGGTCTCGCCGGCGCTGTCGGCGATCGAGCGGTAGGCGTGGACGTCCGCGTGGCCGGTCTTCTTGGCCTTGGCGTCGGCCTTGGCGCGGTCGCGCTGCTCCTTCATCAGACGGCGGAAGCCGTCCTCGTCGACGGAGACGCCCTGCTCGGCCGCGATCTCCAGGGTGAGGTCGATCGGGAAGCCGTAGGTGTCGTGCAGCTGGAAGGCGTTCTGGCCGGACAGCACCGTGCCGCCGCCGGAGCGGGTCTCGGTGATGGCGGTGTCGAGGATGTTGGTGCCCGCGCGCAGCGTCTTGAGGAAGGTGGCCTCCTCGGCGAGCGCGACGGTCTCGACGCGCTTGCGGTCGGTGACCAGCTCCGGGTACTGCTGGCCCATCGTGGTGATCACGACGTCGAGCAGCTGCTCGACGACCGGGCCGGTGGCGCCGAGGATGCGCATGTTGCGGATGGCGCGGCGCATGATGCGGCGCAGCACGTATCCGCGGCCCTCGTTGCCGGGGGTGACGCCGTCGCCGATGAGCATGGCGGAGGTGCGCATGTGGTCGGCGACCACGCGCAGCGAGACGTCCGAGGCGTGGGCGGCGCCGTACTTGACGCCGGTCAGCTCGGTGGCCTTGTCGATGACGACGCGCAGGGTGTCCGTCTCGTACATGTTGCGGACGTCCTGGAGGATCATCGCCAGGCGCTCGAGACCGAGGCCGGTGTCGATGTTCTTGGCCGGGAGGTCGCCCAGGATCGGGAAGTCCTCCTTGCCGTCGCCCGCGCCGCGCTCGTACTGCATGAAGACCAGGTTCCAGATCTCCACGTAGCGCTCGTCGTTGACGGCCGGGCCGCCCTCGACGCCGAACTCCGGTCCGCGGTCGTAGTTGATCTCCGAGCACGGGCCGCAGGGGCCGGGGACGCCCATGGACCAGAAGTTGTCCTTCTTGCCCAGGCGCTGGATGCGCTCGGCGGGGACGCCGATCACGTCACGCCAGATCTGCTCGGCCTCGTCGTCGTCCAGGTAGACGGTGACCCACAGGCGCTCCGGGTCCAGGCCGTAGCCACCGTCGGCGACGGAGGAGGTCAGCAGCTCCCACGCGTACTTGATGGCTCCTTCCTTGAAGTAGTCGCCGAAGGAGAAGTTGCCGCACATCTGGAAGAAGGTGCCGTGCCGGGTGGTCTTGCCGACCTCCTCGATGTCCGGCGTGCGCACGCACTTCTGCACGCTGGTGGCGCGCGGGAACGGCGGCTTGACCTCACCCAGGAAGTAGGGCTTGAACGGCACCATGCCGGCCGGGACCAGCAGCAGGGTGGGGTCGTCGGCGATGAGCGACGCCGAGGGGACGACGGTGTGGCCGCGCTCCTCGAAGAAGCGCAGCCAGCGGCGGCGGATCTCAGCCGACTCCATTACAGGTCCTCATTCCGGTCGAGCTTGATGGTGGTGTGACTCTGGAGTTCCAGGGGCGCCCGGTCGATCGACTCGGCGGGCGCGGGCGCGCTGCCTCGCGGCAGCGCGGAGCGGACCGCGGCGGCGCGCAGCACCTTCGCGTCCTCGGTGTAGCCGGGGGTGGCCAGCACGCTGCCGTCGAGGCCGAGCTGACGGTTCAGCTCCAGCTCCCGCTGGAGCATGCCGGCCTTCACCTCGTCCCTGAAGTGGCGCACGGCTCGGCCGACTTCGAGCGAGCCGAGGGCCGCGCCCTCGGCCAGGCTGCCGGGAGTGAGCGAACGGGCCACGCGGTTCGCCTTGTTGATGGTCCAGACGGTGGCGCCTGCGCCCACCGCCATCCAGAAGATCCTGCGCATCGGCTCAGCTCCTCCTTCCCAGGCCCACCAGGCGCAGCAGCCCGTTGCGGCGCACCGTCACCCGCTGCACCTCGGCCTTCACCATCCGCTCGATGATCTCCCGCTCCGACTGGTGCGGGACGTACTTCTCCGGCCGCCCGGCCGCGCGCTGCTTGGCCACGGCGCTGCGGACGCCGTAGCTGAAGGCGGAGAGCTTGACCAGCGGGCCGCCGAGCGTCGCGGCCATCGTCGAGGAGAGCGCCTGCGCGTTCGCGGCGGCGTCCTGCACGTCCGCGGTGATCGCGTCGACGCGGGTGAGCTGGTCGTTGGCCGCGCGCAGCGTCTGGGCGGCCTCGTCGAGCAGCGGCACGGCGCGCTCGGTCACCGCCTCGACGAGCACGGTCGCCTCCCGCAGCGCGCGGGCGAGCCGGACCAGGACCACGGCGAGGAGGGTGACCAGCACCGCCCAGAACACGGCGACGACGAGGCCCGCAACCTCTCCACCCGACACCTTGGCGCTCCCTCGCAGCAAAAGCCGTTCTATCTGCGAAACCCTATCGCGAAGCGGACCGAGTTCCCGACTGGAACCGGGGCCACGCGCTGGCCATATCACCGAAGGGGCGGCGTCATCGGTAGGTCGGTGGTTTCCGGTATGCGCAAGTGGAGCGCTCCGTAACCTACCGATCAGTCATCTCGTTGAGCCGTTCAGGGGTAGGAGATGTGCCACCTCGAAGGGGGTCCCATGCCAGGCACCGGCAATCTGCCCGCCGAGCTCACCGGGTTCGTGGGTCGACGGGTCGAGCTCGCCGCCGCACGGCGGCTGCTGCGCCGCTGGCGGCTGGTGACGGTCGTGGGCGCCGGCGGGGTCGGCAAGAGCCGGCTCGCCCGGCGTGTCGCCGCGTCCGCGACGCCGGACTTCCCGGACGGCTGCTGGCTGGTGCCCTGTGCCGAGTTGAGCGATCCCGCGCTCCTCGCGCACGCCGTCGCCGAGGCGCTGCGGCTGACCGACAGCACCACCCGTCCCGCCGTCGAGGTGCTGCGGGACTTCCTCTCCCATCGCGAGGCCCTGCTCCTGGTGCTCGACGGCTGCGAGCACCTGGTCGTGCAGGCCGCCCCGCTCCTGGCCGCACTGCTCGCCGCCGCGCCCGGGCTGACGGTGCTGGCCACGAGCCGCGAGCCGCTGCGCGTGGAGGGCGAACAGCTGCTCCAGCTCGACCCGCTGCCCACCGAGGGGCCCCGCCCCGACGCCGTCGCCCTCTTCGCCGAGCGTGCCGCGTCCGCCCTGCCCGGCTTCGCCGTCACCGCCGACAACGTCGAGCAGGTCACGGCGCTGTGCCGGCGGCTGGACGGCATCCCGCTGGCGCTGGAGCTCGCGGCGGGGCGGCTGCCCGTGCTGTCCGTCCAGCAGATCTCCGAGCGGCTCGACGACCGCTTCCGCGTGCTGACCGGGGGCGCCCGCACCGCGCTGCCGCGTCACCAGACGCTGCGCACCGCGATCGGCTGGAGCCACGAGTTGTGCACGCCGCAGGAGCGGTTGCTGTGGGCACGGCTCACGGTCTTCGTCGGCTCCTTCGACCTGGAGGCGGCCCAGTACGTCTGTGCGGGCCAGGGCCTCAGCGCGGACCAGGTGCTGGAGATCCTCGGCGCGCTGGTCGCCAAGTCCGTGGTCCTGCGCGAGCCCGGCCTGGTCGACGGGGACGCCCGCTTCCGGATGCTCGACACGCTGCGCGAGTACGGCGCGCAGTGGCTGCGCGCCTCCACCGCCGAGCCGCTGCTGCGCCGCCGTCACCGTGACTGGTACCTGGGCCTGGCCACCTGGGGCGAGGTGGAGTGGTTCAGCCCGCGCCAGCTGGAGACGTCGGTGCGCACCGAGGCCGCCCACAGCAACCTGCGCGCCGCGCTGGAGTACTGCCTGGTGGAGCCGGGCGAGGAGCAGTTGGCGCTCTTCCTGGCCGGGACCCTCTGGTACTTCTGGGTGGGCTGCGGCCACCTCGGCGAGGGCCGGGTCTGGCTGGACCGCGCGCTGGAGCTCTCCCCCGAGCCGACGGAGGCGCGGGCCAAGGCCCTGTGGGTGACGGGCTACCTGTCGATCCTCCAGGGCGACCGGCTGCACGCGCTGGCCCTGCTGGAGGAGTGCCGCCAGCAGGCCCTCGACACGGGCGACGACCGCGCGCTGGCCTACGCCGTCCACCGGCAGGGCTGCGCCGCCCTGATCGCCGACGACCTGGACCGGGCGGTCGAGCTGTTCGACGAGGCGCTGTGGCACTACGACCAGCTCGGCGAGCTGAACAGCAACGTGCTGATGGGCATGTTCGAGCTGGGCCTGGCCCACACCTTCCGCGGCGACGCGGCCACCGGCGCGGCCTGGATCGGCAAGGTGCTGGCCGAGTGCGTGCGGTTCGGCGAGCGCTGGGCCTACGCCTACGGGCTCTTCGCCTCCGCCTACGCGGCCTGGTCGGTGGGGGACGTGACGGCCGCGCGGGAGCGGGCGCGCGAGTGCGTCCGGCTCAACCACGCGTTCCGCGACCTGGTCGGCCTGGTGCTGGGCGTGGAGCTGCTGGCCCTGCTGGCCACGGAGCCGGACGAGCAGGGCGCGGCGGGCGACCTGCGGGAGGCGGCGCTGCTCCAGGGCGCGGCGCACACGCTGTGGCGCTCGGTCGGCGAGCCCCTGTTCGGCTCCGGCAGCTTCAACGCCGCGCACGAGGTCTGCGACCGACGGGTCCGGGAGGGCCTGCCGGCGGGCGAGTGCGCCGAATCGTTCCGTCTCGGCACGAGCCTCGCCCTCGACGAGGTCGTCGGCCACGCCCTGCGCACCCCGCCGCGCGCGGTGGCTCCGACAGCACAGCGCCCCCACGGCCCGAAGGCCGTGGGGGCGCTGCGAGAACCGCTCGCGGGTCAGCGCGAGTAGTACTCGACGACGAGCTGCTCGTCGCAGATGACCGGAACCTCACGCCGCTGGGGCAGACGGTCCAGACGGAAGGCCAGGGCCTTCAGGTTGACCTCGAGGTACTTCGCGGTCTGACCCTCACCCGCGTTGCCACCCTCACGGGCGACGACGAACGGGGTCTTCTCCTTGGAGCGCTCGCGGACCGTGACGACGAAGCCGGGCTTCATCTGGTACGACGGGCGGTTGACCTTGGCGCCGTTGACCTCGATGTGGCCGTGGACGACCATCTGACGGGCCTGGTAGATGGTGCGGGCGATGCCCGAACGCAGGACCAGGGCGTCGAGGCGGGTCTCCAGCAGGGCGACGAGCGCCTCACCGGTCTTGCCCTCGACCTTGCGGGCACGGTCGAACGCGCGCGAGAGCTGGGTCTCGGACAGGTCGTACTGGGCGCGCAGACGCTGCTTCTCGACCAGACGGACCTTGTAGTCCGAGTTCTGCTTGCGGCCACGGCCGTGCTGACCCGGCGGGTACGGGCGAGCCTCGAAGTACTTGACGGACTTCGGGGTCAGCGGAATGCCCAGGGCGCGGGCAATCTTGACCTTGGGACGCTTCTGGTTCGCCATGAACCATTACCTCTTTCGGTTGTTACTGGCTCACCGCTGTTGAAGGAGGTCGCTTCTCGCGATCGAGGGAGAGCCGCTCCCAGGACCGGGCACAACGTGCTGCACGCGAGTGGCCCACCGCCCCGTGAGGGTGGTGGGCTGCACGCGACACCCAGAGGGTGCGCAACGCTCCTGCCGCTCGCCCTCGCGGGCGGGCGGCCTGTATGACGCCCCGCCGGTGATGCCGCGTCTTGCGACGCGGCACGGGACATCTCGCTCGGGCCAGTTTACATGGGCGAGGAGTTGCACCTTCCCCCAGGGGCGCGAGGAACTGCGCGAGAAACCACCGGCATGCGGATGGCCCTGCGCGTTCGGGGCTCTACCTACGTGGGTGGCTTGTCGCGCCCACGCGGCGGAGCCGCATATCGGCAGAGCCCCGTCCCCCTGGAGAGTGCAGCGTCAACGCCATTGACACTGGCATTGACTCCGTTCAGGGTGTCCGCATGGACTCACTCGAACTCGCCTACCTCCCCGCCACCGACGCCCTGCGCGCCTTCCGCTCCCGGCAACTGTCGCCGGTGGAGCTCATGGAAGCCGTCATCGCGCGAGCGAACCGCACCGAGCCGGACGTCAACTGCCTCAGCGAGCGGCTCTTCGAGGAGGGCCTCGCCGCCGCGCGGGAGGCGGAGAAGCGTTACGCCGGCCACGGCCCCGCCCCGCGCGCGCTGGAGGGGCTGCCCGTCGCCGCCAAGGACGAGCACCCGATCGCGGGACGCCTGTGCACCGAGGGCTCGCTGCTGCTCGCGAACGAGGTCGCCGAGGAGACCCACCCGGTGATCACCCGCGTGCAAGCCGCCGGCGGCATCATCCACGCGCGCACCACCACCCCCGAGTTCTGCTGCGCCGCGTTCACGCAGTCCAAGCTGTGGGGCGTCACCCGCAACCCGTGGTCGCTCGCCCACTCCTGCGGCGGCAGCTCCGGCGGTTCCGGCGCCGCGCTCGCGGCGGGCAACGCGCCGCTGGCGACGGGCTCGGACATCGGCGGGTCGATCCGGATCCCGGCCTCGTTCAACGGAGTCGTCGGCTTCAAGCCGCCCTACGGCCGGGTGCCGGCGATGCCGCCGTTCAACCTGGACACCTTCTGCCACGACGGCCCGATGGCCCGCACGGTCACAGACACCGCGCTGCTCCAGAACACCATCGCCGGTCCGTGGCCGGGCGACGTGGTCTCGCTGCGGCCCAAGCTGGAGCTGCCGCTGTCCTACGAGGGCGTCGCGGGCCTGCGGATCGCGCTCTGCGTCAACCTGGGCGACTACGACGTGGACCCGGATGTCGAGGCCAACACCCGCGCCGTCGCCGAGGCGCTGCGCGAGGCCGGGGCGGTCGTCGAGGAGGTGCGGCTCGGCTGGACCCGCGAGCTGCTCGACCAGGCGGCGTGGGCGCACTTCGGCGCCATCTTCGGTCCGTCCATCGGCCAGGCCGCCGCCGAGTCCCCGGAGCTGCTGACCGGCTACGCCCGCGCGTTCGCCGAGCGGGCCGCCGAGGCCGCCGGGAAGATCACCTTCCTGGAGGGCCTGGAGCTGGAGGGCCGCCTCTACGCCGAGCTCGGCGCGGTGCTGGAGCGCTACGACGCGCTGCTCTGCCCGACCACGGCGGTACCCGCGCTCGCGGCCGACGACGAGTACACGCAGACCGGGCTCTCCATCGCCGGGGTGGAGCAGGAGCACTACATGGCGATGGCGATGACCATCGGCTTCAACATCTGCTCGCGCTGCCCGGTGCTCTCGGTGCCGTCCGGCTTCGCCGCCAACGGCGTGCCGACGGGCGTGCAGATCGTCGGCCGGACCTACGACGACGCGACGGTGTTCCGCGTCGGCACGGCCGTCGAGCAGCTGCGCCCGTGGGCCTACGTCTCAGGCCGGCGTCCCCTTGTCGGGTGACGCGTCGGCTGCTCCCGGCGGGGTCTCGCCGCGCAGCCGGGCGCGCGTCCAGGTGACCGCGTCCGCATAGCGGGCCTCGGCGCCGTGGCGGGTCGGGCGGTAGTACTGCCGCCCGTGCACGGCGTCGGGGGCGTACTGCTGGGCGGCGATACCCTCGGGCAGGTCGTGCGGATAGACGTAGCCCTGGGCGTGGCCGAGCTTCTTCGCCCCCGCGTAGTGCCCGTCCCGCAGGTGTGCCGGGACGGGCCCGGCCAGCCCGCCGCGCACGTCGGCCAGGGCCTCGCCGATGGCGACCGTGGCCGTATTGGACTTGGGCGCGAGCGCGAGCGCGATCACCGCGTGCGAGAGCGTCAGCGAGGCCTCCGGGAAGCCGATCATCGCGACGGCCTGCGCGGCGGCCACGGCGGTCGGCAGGGCCGTCGGATCGGCGACGCCGATGTCCTCGCTGGCGGAGATCATCAGCCGCCGGGCGATGAAGCGCGGGTCCTCGCCCGCCTCGATCATCCGGGCGAGGTAGTGCAGGGCGGCGTCGACGTCGCTGCCCCGGATCGACTTGATCAGCGCGCTGGCGACGTCGTAGTGCTGGTCGCCGTCCTTGTCGTAGCGGACCGCGGCGCGGTTGACGGCCGTCTCGGTCAGCTCCAGCGTGACGACCGGCGCCCGCTCCTCGATGGCCGCGCCGGCGGCGGCCTCCAGCGAGGTCAGCGCCTTGCGGGCGTCCCCGCCCGCGATCCGCACGAGGTGGTCCTCGGCGTCCTCGGCGAGCTCGACCGCGCCGCCGAGCCCGCGCTCGTCGGTGACGGCGCGCCGCAGCAGGGCGCGGATGTCGTCGTCGGTGAGCGACTCCAGCGTGAGCAGCAGCGAGCGGGAGAGCAGCGGCGAGATCACGGAGAAGTACGGGTTCTCGGTGGTGGCGGCGATCAGCGTGACCCAGCGGTTCTCGACGGCGGGCAGCAGGCTGTCCTGCTGGGCCTTGGAGAAGCGGTGGATCTCGTCGAGGAAGAGGACCGTCTCCTTGCCGGTGGTGCCGATGGTCCGGCGGGCGCCGTCGATGACCGCGCGGACCTCCTTGACCCCGGCGGTGATCGCGGAGAGCTCGACGAACCGCCGGTCGGTGGCCTGGCTGATCACGTAGGCGAGCGTGGTCTTGCCCGTGCCGGGCGGGCCCCACAGAATCACCGACGAGGTGGCGGCGGGCCCGCTCGTGGCCGCGACCAGCCGCCGCAGCGGCGATCCGGGCTTGAGCAGGTGCTGCTGCCCGGCGACCTCCTCCAGCGTGCGCGGGCGCATCCGCACCGCGAGCGGCGCGCGCCCGGGCTCCTTGGCCTGGATCTCCTCGGCTGCGGCGGTGAACAGGTCTGGCTCCACAGCGTCGACCCTACCTGCGCGCACTGACAGAAGCCGTTTGCCTATAGATCGTAGGAAACTGCATACTCATCGTAGGAAGAGCGGAGGAGAGCCATGGCACGCGCGGGACTGACGCCGGAACGGCTGACCCGGGCCGGCGCCGAACTCGCGGACGAGGCGGGGTTCGAGCAGGTGACCGTCTCGGCGGTGGCCCGGCGGTTCGACGTGAAGGCGGCCAGTCTGTACGCCCACGTCAAGAGCACCGAGGACCTGCGGACCCGGATCGCCCTGCTGGCGCTCGAGGAGCTCGCGGACCGCGTCGCCGACTCGATCGCGGGGCGAGCCGGGCGGGAGGCGCTGGCCGCCTTCGCCGCCGCGTACCGGGACTACGCCCGCGCGCACCCCGGCCGATACGCCGCCGCCCGGTACCGGCTGGACCCGGCCACAGCGGCCGCGAGCGCGGGGGTGCGTCACGCGCAGATGACCCGCGCGCTGCTGCGCGGCTACGACCTGGCCGAGCCGGAGCAGACGCACGCGGTGCGGATGCTTGGCGGCCTGGTCCACGGCTTCGTCGAACTGGAGGCGGCGGGCGGGTTCGCCCACACCGCGGTCGATCCGCAGGCGTCGTGGGACTGGACCGTCGACGCCCTCGACGCGATGCTGCGCACCCACCTCTCCTGAAAGAGAGACCCAACCATGATCACCACTCCCGTCACCGAGGAGCTGCTGCGCGGCCACCTCGACACCGAGACCACCCCTCACGGCGGCCTGCTGCCGCACCGGCTGCCCGCATGGGCGCGCAGGCAGCTGCCCGACGCCGGGTTCACCGCGATCGAGACGCAGACCTCCGGTGTGCGTCTGGCCTTCCGCACGGCGGCGACGGTCGTCGAACTCGTGACGCTGCCCACCAAGCGCGCCTACCGCGGCCTGCCGGCCACGCCCGACGGGGTCTACGACCTGCTCGTCGACGGCCGGCTGACGGCGCAGGCGAGCGTGGCGGGCGGCCGCACCCGGGAGGTCGACTTCCGGACGGGCGCCACCGAGGTCCATGAGGGCCCGCCCGGCACGGCACGCTTCGGCGGGCTCCCCGCCGGCGAGAAGACCGTCGAGATCTGGCTGCCCTACAACGAGACCACCGAGCTGCTGACGCTGCGCACGGACGCGCCCGTCGGCCCCGCGCCCGACAGCGGTCGGCGACGCTGGCTGCACCACGGCAGCTCGATCAGCCACGGTTCGAACGCCGCGAGCCCGACCACGATCTGGCCGGCGCTGGCTGCCGCCGCGGGCGGCGTCGACCTGGTGAACCTGGGCTTCGGTGGCAACGCGGTGCTCGACCCGTTCACCGCGCGCACGATGCGCGACCAGCCCGCCGACCTGATCAGCGTCAAGCTCGGCATCAACGTCGTCAACACCGACGCGATGCGGCTGCGCGCCTTCGCTCCCGCCGTGCACGGTTTCCTCGACACCCTGCGCGAGGGGCACCCGGAGACTCCGCTGCTGGTCGTCTCGCCGCTGCTGTGCCCGTTCCACGAGGACACCCCCGGCCCGCTGATGCCTGTCTTCGGCGAGGGGACGGTCCGTTTCGAGCCCAGCGGCGATCCGGCGGAACGCGCCGCGGGGCGGCTGACGCTCACCGTCATCCGCGAGGTCATGGCCAGGATCGTCGCCGAGCGCGCCGATGACGACCAGCATCTGCACTACCTCGACGGCCGTCGGCTCTACGGGCAGGCCGAGCACGACGAGTTCCCCCTGCCCGATGGTCTCCACCCGGACGCGGCCGCGCACCGCCGCATCGGTGAGAACTTCGCCCGCCTGGCCTTCGGCGCGGACGGCCCGTTCGCGCCGGTGCGATGAGGACCTACCGCCAGCGGTAGGCGAGTTCCGGCCTGCCCACCTGGCCGTACTGCGGTTCGCGGCGGGCTCGGCCGGTCTCGACGAGGTGCTCCAGGTAGCGGCGGGCCGTGATCCGCGAGACTCCGGCCGCCGCGCCGACGGCCGCTGCCGACAGCCCGGCGTCCGCCTTCCGCAGGACGGTGGCGACGGCGTCGAGCGTCGGGGTGGTCAGCCCCTTGGGCAGCGTCGTGCCGTGCGGGGAGCGCAGTTCGGCGAACGCCCGGTCCACCTCGTCCTGGCCGAGCGCCTCGCCCTCGCGGGACAGGCTCGCGCGGTAGCGCGCGTAGCGGGCGAGCCGGTCCCGCAGCGTCGCGGCAGCGAAGGGCTTGAGCAGGTACTGCACGACGCCGATCGAGACCGCGCGCCGCACGGTCGCCAGGTCCCGCGCCGAGGTCACGGCGACGACGTCCGCGCCGTGACCCGCGCTGCGGATCGCGCGGACCAGGTCCAGGCCGTGCCCGTCGGGGAGGTACAGGTCGAGCAGGATCAGTGCGACCGGCACGCCCTCGCGCCGCGCACGCTCCAGGAAGCGCAGGGCCTCGGCCGTGCTGTGGGCGACGCCCGCGCAGCGGAAGCCGTCCGCGCGGTCGACGTAGCTGCCGTGCGCCTCGGCCGCGACCGGGTCGTCCTCGACGACCAGCACGTCGATCATTCGCTCACCCCCCGCTGGAGCGGGATGCGCACGGTCAGCACCGCGCCACGGCCGCCGTCGCCGACGCTCCCGACCTCCACGCGCCCGCCGTTGCGGCGCGCGGCCTGCGCGACGAGCGCGAGACCGATCCCTCTCCCCCGCGCCTGCTCCGGCTGCTTGGTCGACCAGCCGCGCTCGAAGACCCGGTCCACGGCGTCCGGCGCGATACCGGGCCCGGTGTCGGCGACGCGCAGGAGCAGCTCCCGGCTGTCGGTGCGGGCGGTCACGGTGACGGTCGGCGGGCCCGTCTGCTCCCCCGCGCCCTCGATGGCGGCGTCGGTCGCGTTGTCGATGAGGTTGCCGAGGAGGGTCACCAGGTCGCGGGCGCTCAGGCGCTCAGGCAGCGCGTCGTCGATCCGGCTCTCCTCGGTCAGCACCAGATCGACGCCGCGCTCGGCGGCCTGCGCGGCCTTGCCGAGCAGCAGCGCGGCCAGCACGGGCTCGTTGACCGCGCCCACGACGCGGTCGGTGAGTTGCTGGGCAAGCTCCAGTTCGGCGGTGGCGAAGTCGACGGCCTGCCGGTGGCGGCCGGTCTCGATCAGCGACACGACGGCGTGCAGGCGGTTGGCCGACTCGTGCGCCTGCGCGCTCAGCGCCTCGGCGAAGCCCCGCGCCGAGTCCAACTCGCCACTGAGCGCTTGCAGTTCGGTGTGATCCCGGAGGGTGACCACGGTTCCGAGGCCGGCGTGATGGTCGCTGCCGTCCCCGATCGGCGAGGTGTTGACCACCACGACGCGATCGGCGGTGAGGTGCAGCTGGTCGCGGACCGGTTCGTCCCCCGCGACGGCCGCGCGCAGCGGCCCGGGGAGGTCGAGTTCGGCGAACGGCCGTCCTTCCGCCGGGCCGGCCAGGCCGAGCAGCTCGCGGGCCGCGTCGTTGCAGAGCACGACCGTCCCCGCGCGGTCCAGCAGCACCAGACCCTCGCGGACGGAGTGCAGCGTCGCCTGGTGGTACTCGTACAGGTGGCTCAGCTCGGCCGCGCCCATCCCGTGGGTGTGCCGCCGCAGGCGGCGGTTGGCGAGCCAGGTGCCGAACCCGCCGAGCGCGAGCGCGGCCGCCGCGACCGCGACCAGCGCCGTGAGCGCACCCCGGAGCTCGCCGCTGAGCTGCCGGACGGTGATGCCGACGCTGACCAGCGCGACGACCTTGCCGCCGGCGTCCCGCACCGGCGCGACCGCGCGCACGGAGGGGCCCAGGGTCCCGGTGTAGGTCTCGGTGAACGTCCGCCCGGCGAGGGCGGGTTCGATGTGCCCGAGGAAGTGCCTGCCGATCTCGGTGGGGTCGGGGTGCGTCCAGCGGACCCCGTGGGTGTCCATGATCGTGACGAAGTCGACGTGCGCGTCCCGGGTGACGCGGAGCGAGTAGGGCTGCAACAGCGCGGTCGGATCCGCTCCCTGGACGGCCTGCGCCACGCTCGGCGCGTCGGCGACCGCCGTGGCCGTCGCGGACACCTGCTGCTCCGCGGCCTGCTCGGCGCGGTCGCTGGTCAGCACGTACGCGAGCACCGCACCGCCGGCCACCACCACCGCGACGATCAGCACCTGCACCGCGAACAACTGCCCGGCCAGACTTCGCGCGACGCGATGGCGTCGGGACCGGGCAGGGGTGGTACTGGCTGGCATGTCGGCCAGTGTGCCCGGTGACCGCGCCGGATGAGTAGCCGTGCGCCGTGAACGATATGAACGCAAACGTGACGGCCGCCACGCCCGCCCGGATATTCGTCGGAACCGGCCCGCCACCTCGGGCCGGACCGGACCGGCAAAGGAGCCGCAGCCATGAGAGCGACACGGGATCGCACGCACCATCTGTACCTGGCCGTGATCGGCGCCGTCGTGCTCGGCATCGTCGTCGGCCTCGCGGCGCCGCACGTCGCCGTGCAGCTGAAGCCGCTCGGCACCGGCTTCGTGAACCTGATCAAGATGATGATCAGTCCCGTCATCCTCACCACGATCGTGCTGGGCATCGGCTCGGTCACCAAGGCGGCCAAGGTCGGCAAGGTCGGCGGCCTCGCGCTCGGCTATTTCCTCGTCATGTCGACCGTCGCGCTCGCCATCGGCCTGGTCGTCGGCAACGTCATCGACCCGGGCCACGGGCTCCACCTCACCCAGGCGCTCGCCAAGGCGGGCCACGCCCAGGCGGCGGCGGGCGGCGCCGAGGGCACCTCGGACTTCCTGCTCGGCATCATCCCGACCACCCTGGTCTCCGCCCTCACCGGCGGCCAGGTGCTCCAGACGCTGCTGGTGGCACTGCTGGCCGGCTTCGCACTCCAGTCGATGGGTGCGGCGGGCGCGCCCGTCGTGCGAGGTGTCGAGCACCTGCAGAAGCTGGTGTTCCGGGTGCTTTCGATGATCATGTGGGTGGCCCCGGTGGGCGCGTTCGGCGCGATCGCGGCGGTGGTCGGCGCGACGGGGTGGGCGGCGCTGAAGTCACTGGCCATGATCATGCTGGGCTTCTACGCCAGCTGCGCGATCTTCGTGGTGGTGGTCCTCGGGCTGATGCTGCGCGTGTTCGCGGGCGTCAACGTCTTCGCCCTGCTGAAGTACCTCGGCCGCGAGTTCCTGCTGATCCTGTCGACCTCGTCCAGCGAGAGCGCGCTGCCGCGCCTGATCGCCAAGATGGAGCACCTGGGCGTGAGCCGCCCGGTCGCGGGCATCACCGTCCCGGCGGGTTACAGCTTCAACCTGGACGGCACCGCGATCTACCTGACGATGTCCTCGCTGTTCATCGCGCAGGCGATGGACCGGCCGATGTCGCTCGGGCAGCAGATCTCGCTGCTGCTCTTCATGGTGATCGCCAGCAAGGGCGCCGCGGGCGTCACCGGCGCGGGCCTGGCCACCCTCGCGGGCGGCCTCCAGTCCCACCAGCCCGCCCTCGTCGACGGCGTCGGCCTGATCGTCGGCATCGACCGCTTCATGAGCGAGGCCCGCGCCCTGACGAACTTCGCGGGAAACGCCGTCGCCACGGTCCTCCTCGGCCACTGGACCGGCGAACTCGACCACGACCGCCTGCGTCTCGTGCTGGCCGGTCGCCTGCCCTTCGCCGAGTCGGCTGCCGCGACGGACGGCGCAACGGAGGGCGGAACGGAGGCCGGAACGGAGCCCGCGCCGGTGATGCCGGAACAGGCCCCCACCCCCGCGTAGTCGGGTCCCGGTCACAACCCGCCGGTGTTGAGCAGCAGGTTGGGCGTGTAGGTCAGGTTGTTACCGCCCTGCTCCGGCGGGTTGTTCGTGATCGCGTTCGCGGTCGCGTGGTCGAAGATCCAGGTCTTCAGCGCGGCCGAGGACACGTCCCCGTAGGTCGCCTTGTACAGCGCGGCGACTCCGGCGGCCATCGGCGCGGCCTCGGAGGTGCCGCAGGCGGTGCCGAAGACGGTGGGGATCGCGACGCCGGGCGCGTAGATCTCCCCGCCGAACGCGGTCGACCACGTCGAGGTGCAGCCGTCGGCCTGGGTGTAGGTCGAGTTGTCCGGGGCCTGGTCGGTGCGGTCCATGGCCATCACCACCAGTGCGTGGCCCGCGTTCGCGGGCGGGTTGTCGACCGCGTACCGCTCCGGCCCGTTGCCGAGGCAGATGATGAAGCAGGAGATCGGGTTGTCGTTCGCGCCCACGTTGCCGGCCGAGACCGCGACGAAGACGCCGGAGTCGGCGAGGGCGTTGACGGCCTGGGCAAGATCGTTGTCCTGGCCGATGTAGCCGGCTCCCATGTCGTTGCGGGAGATCACCGCGATCGCCGGGCTGATGTGGTGGGCGGCCACCCAGTTGATCCCGGCGAGGAAGTTGGCGTGCGGCACGTTCCCGCAGTCGGCGACCTTGACCGACCACAGCCTGACCTGGTTGGCCACGCCGTACTGGGTACCGCCGAGCACGTCGGCGACCTCGGTGCCGTGCCGGGGGTCGGCCCCGTCGGTCGCGTTCGCGGTGGGACACGGCTGCCCGTCGCCGCCGAAGGTGTCGTAGCCCAGGGCCGCACGCCCACCGAGGTCGGAGTTGCCGTAGTCGAGGCCCGAGTCGATCACGTAGGCGTTGACGCCCGCCCCGTGGGAGTGCGGCGTGTAGCTGAAGGACGTCTGCCCGGCGGCGACGGGCCCCGCCTGGGTGATCCGGGCCATGTTCCATCCGGGCCCCGGGACGACGGGGCCGTCCGCGTGGGCCGGCACGGCGAACACGGTCATCGCGAGCGCGGCGGTGCCGACGAGCAACGCCCGCAGCCGTGGCCGCCGGCGCGTGGTGGGCAGGAACGAACGCAAGGCTCCCCCTTGGTCATCGGGTCGGGTTGTCGCGTTCATCCCAACGCACTGGCCGTGCCGGCACCAGAGAATCCACGGGCCCGTGTGCGCCACTGGCGCACACACGCCACCGCCCGTAGGCTGCGCCGGTGCCGGACTTCCTGGACCCCGCGACCGACTGCGGCGCCGTCTACCACGACCTGGTCGCGCATCCCGGTGCTCCGGTGGCGGAGATCGCCGTGCGCACCGGCCGCCGGGAGCACACCGTCCGCACGGCCCTCGGCGAACTCGCCGCCCAGGATCTCGTGGTGGCGGCCGACCCGGCCGCGGACGCCTGGGACGCCCACCCGCCCACCGGCGTCGTGGAGGCGCTGCTCCAGCGGGACCTGCTGCGCCACGCCGTGGCCCGGCAGGCGGGTGCGGACCTGGAACGGCTCTACCGGCTGGCCCGGAGCGACGCCGGACACTACGACGGCCTGGAGATCGTCGAGGGCCGCGAGCGCTTCCTGGCCGCCGTCAAGCACCTCCACCGCTCCGGCCGGCACCAGGTACGGATCATCGACATGCCGCCGTACTACGGATCGGCGGCCGACAACGTCGAGTTGGAGGCGCTTCAGACCGGGCGGATGGCCGAGGGGGTGACCTACCGGACCCTCTACTACGAGGCGGCCTTCGACGACCCGATCGCGGCACCGGTGATGGCCCGCGAGATCGAGGCCGGGGAACAGGCCCGCATCCTGGCCAACCCGCCGCTCAAGCTGCTGATCCGCGACGACGACCTGGCCATCGTGCCGCTCCCGGGTGAGAGCTACCCCGATCTGGTCGCCCTGCTGGTCCGCCCCTCCCGCCTGTTCGACGTCCTCGCGGGCGTCTTCGAGTCGCTGTGGCGGTTCGCGATCCCGGCGTCGGTGGACCGCTTCGGCACCCAGCTGGACGCCCGCGACCGCCAGATCCTGACCCTGATGGCCAGCGGCGCCACGGACGAGGCCATCGCCCGCCGCCTCGGACTGGGACGGCGCACCGTGGTCCGCCGGGTCTCGGTGCTGCAACGCACCCTCGGCGCCACCACCCGCTTCCAGGCCGGCGTGCAGGCAGCGCGCCTCGGCTGGCTCTAGCCGGTCGGCCGCCACCAGCCGCCCCACCGCCCGTCAGGCGTCGCCCTCCTCGCCGTGCGACTCCTCGACGCTGTGGGAGTCCGTCAGGCTGAGCGCGCCGCCCGCCGCGATCAGGCCCACGACGACCGCGAGCAGGGCGTAGGTGATCCGCTCGCCCCGGAAGAACGACTGGACGAGGGCGCTGCTCCAGACTCCCTTCGGGAGCTGGGTGGTGACCAGCGCGGCGATCATGGTGCCGACCACGGCGGTGCCGATGCTGGAGCCGACCTCCTGGGCGGTGTCGTTGAGGGCCGCGCCGATGGAGGTGCGGTTGCCGGGCATCGCGTCGACGAGGGCGACCGCGCAGATCGTCATCACGGTGCGGAGCCCGATCGTCATGACGACCATGCACAGCGCGATGAAGGCGTAGCCGTGCTCGACGCCCCAGGACAGGCCCGCCAGCGCGCCGGCCAGACAGGCCGCGCCGATCAGGCAGGCGATGCGGTGGCCGAAGCGGCGTGCGAGCCACTCGGACAGCGGGGTCGCCAGGAGCATCGTGACGATGATGGGCAGGTTGGCCAGGCCGGCCCTGACCGGGCTCCAGCCGTAGGCGAACTGGAAGTGCAGGATCAGGCCGAACATCACGCTGGCCATGGCGATGGAGGTGCCGACCTGGGCGATCGCGGCGCCGCGCACCGTCCCGTTGGAGAAGAGCCGCAGGTCCAGCATCGGTGCCGCGCTGCGGCGCTCGTGCCGGACGAAGGCGATCGCGGCAGCGACCGCGCCCGCGATCGAGGCGAGGGTGGGCGCGGAGAGCCAGCCGTTCTCGACACCGCTGGTCAGCGCGTAGCAGGCGAGCCCGATGGCGGTGATGCTCAGGGCGGCACCGGGCAGGTCGAGCCGGTCCTGGGTGAGGTCCTGCGGCCGGTCGGCCGGCACGCCGAGCCGGACACCGACGCACGCGAGCACCGCGATCGGCGCGTTGACCACCAGCAGCCACTGCCAGCTCACATGGGCCAGCGCGGTGCCGCCGAGCAGCGGGCCGAGGACGAAGCCGGACATGCCGACGACGATCATCACCGTCATCGCCCGCATCTGCAGGGCCTTGTCGTCGAAGAGCCGGAAGACCAGCGAGTTCGTGATCGGCGCCATCGCCGCGGCGGCGACGCCGAGGGCGGCCCGCAGCGCGATGAGCTCGCCCGCCGTGCTGACGAACACGACGCACAGGCTGAGTGAACCGAACACGGCCAGGCCGATCAGCAGCACCCGGCGGCGCCCGAACCGGTCGGCCATCGATCCGGCCGTGAGCAGCAGCCCGCCGAAGGTCAGCGAGTACGCGCCGGTGACCCACTGGAGGGCGGTCGTGCCGGAGCCGAGGTCGCGGCCGATGGTCGGCAGCGCGATCGACAGCAGCGTGTTGTCGACCATCTCGACGAAGAAGGCCAGGCAGAGGGCGACCAGGGGGATCCATGCCGCGCGTAGGGACGGGTAGGTGCGTGACGGGGTGCTCTGGAGCGTGGCGGTGGTCATGGCGGCCCTCCAATCGAATGCGGTTCGGTTATCGAACGTCGTACGATGAGCTACGATAGAACAACGTTCGATGCTGTGCAAGGTGGAGGGAACGCAAGCCATGGCACACCCGCAGAACCGCCCGGGCCAGGGGCGTCGACGCGCCTCGCACTCGATGGAGTCCGTCCTCACCGAGACGGTGGCCCTGCTCGACGAGGCCGGTGCGCCCGCGCTCACCTTCCGGGCGCTGGCCCAGCGCCTCGGCGGCGGCGTCGCGAGCATCTACTGGTACGTCGCCAACAAGGACGAACTGCTCGACCTCGCCACCGACCACGTGATCGGCTCGATCCTGGCCGACATCGAGCGGCTGCCGGACAGCGACGACCCGATCGACGACCTGCGCGCGATGGCGCTGGCCCTCTTCGACGCGATCGTGGACCGGCCCTGGCTCGGCGCGTACTTCATGCGCAACACCGACGCCCAGAGCAACTCGCTCCGTCTCTACGAGCGGCTCGGCCGGCAGACCCTCCGGCTCGACCTCACCCCGCGCCAGCGGTTCCACGCCGTCTCGGCGATCGTCGGCGTCGTCGTCGGCTCCGCCGTCGACCTGGGCCAGGAGCCGCCCCAGGAGGTCCTGGACGGAGCCGTCGACCGCGACCAGTTCCTCGGCCGCGCCGCGCAGGCCTGGCGCGAACTCGACCCGAAGGACTACCCGTTCGTCCACGAGATCATCGACGAGTTCGACGGCCACGACGACGCCGACCAGTTCCGCTCCGCCCTCGAACTCACCCTCGCCGGCCTCCGCCTCCAGGCCGGGCAGGCCGGGGCCTGACAACGACGAAGAGCGGGGCCCCGCCATCGGCAGGGCCCCGCTCTTTCGGTTGCTTGCTCTCCTACTGTTGCTCGGCCTTCGCGGCCTCGGCGGCCAGCTCGGACTTCGGCTTCGCGTCGACGCCGGCCTCCTTGCGCTGCGCGGCGGTGATCGGCGTCGGCGCGCCGGTCAGCGGGTCGCCGCCGGTGGACGTCTTCGGGAAGGCGATGACGTCACGGATGGTGTCGTAGCCGCCCAGGAGGGTGACCAGACGGTCCAGGCCCAGCGCGATGCCACCGTGCGGCGGCGGGCCGAAGTCGAAGGCGTTCAGCAGGAAGCCGAACTGCGACTGGGCCTCCTCCTGCGAGAGCCCGATCGCGTCGAATGCGCGCTTCTGCACGTCCTTCTGGTGGATACGGATCGAGCCGCCACCGATCTCCGAACCGTTGAGCACCAGGTCGTACGCGTTGGAGAGCGCGTTGCCCGGGTCGGTGTCGAAGGTCGCCATCGACTCGGCGGTCGGCGCGGTGAAGGGGTGGTGCACCGCGTGCCAGCCCTGGAACTCGCCCTTGTCGTCCTCGATGGGCTCGAACATCGGGAAGTCGACGACCCAGAGGAAGGCCCACTTGGACTCGTCGATCAGGTTGCAACGGCGACCGATCTCCAGGCGCGCCGCGCCCAGCAGCTCCTGCGAGGCGGTCTTCTTGCCCGCGGCGAAGAAGACGCAGTCGCCCGGCTTGGCGCCGACCGCGTCGGCCAGACCCGCGAGGTGCTGCTCGCTGAGGTTCTTGGCCACCGGGCCACGCAGCTCGCCGGTCTCCTCGTCGATCAGCACGTAGGCGAGGCCACGCGCGCCGCGCGCCTTGGCCCAGTCCTGCCAGGCGTCCAGCTGCTTGCGCGGCTGGGAGGCGCCGCCCGGCATCACCACGGCGCCGACGTACGGGGCCTGGAAGACGCGGAACTCGGTGCCGGAGAAGTACTCGGTCAGCTCGGTCAGCTCGTTGTCGAAGCGGACGTCGGGCTTGTCGGAGCCGTAGCGGTTCATCGCGTCCGCGTAGGACATCCGCGGCAGCGGCAGCGGCACCTCGTAGCCCAGCACCTCGCCCCAGACGCGGGAGACGACCTGCTCGCCGAGCTGGAGGATGTCCTCCTGGTCGACGAAGGAGGCCTCGACGTCGAGCTGGGTGAACTCCGGCTGACGGTCGGCGCGGAAGTCCTCGTCACGGAAGCAGCGCGCGATCTGGTAGTAGCGCTCCATGCCGGCGACCATCAGCAGCTGCTTGAACAGCTGCGGCGACTGCGGCAGGGCGTACCAGTGGCCCGGCTGGAGGCGGACCGGCACCAGGAAGTCGCGGGCGCCCTCGGGGGTCGAACGCGTCAGGTACGGCGTCTCGATGTCGAGGAAACCGTTCTCCTCCATCACCGTGCGGATGATGTGCGTGGCGCGCGAGCGCAGGCGCAGCGCGCGGGCCGGACCCTCGCGGCGCAGGTCGAGGTAGCGGTAGCGGAGGCGGACCTCCTCGTTGACCGAACCCGGCTCGTACTCGGCGACCTGGAACGGCAGCGCGGCGGCCTCGGACAGCACGGTCAGCTCGGAGACGACGACCTCGACCTGGCCGGTCGGGATGTCGGGGTTCTCGTTGCCCTCGGGGCGGACCCGCACGTCACCGGTGATCTTGACGCACCACTCGGAGCGCAGCTCGCCCACGGCCTCCAGGTCGCGGAAGACGACCTGGACGGTGCCGGAGGTGTCCCGCACGTCGACGAAGGCCACACCGCCGTGGTCGCGGCGGCGGGCGACCCAGCCGGCGAGGGTGACGGTGGTGCCGGCGTGCTCCGGGCGGAGCGTGCCGGCCTCGTGGGTGCGGATCACTGGAGCTTCTCCTTCAGGGTGGTGACGAGAGCGTCGAGGGCGACCGGGGTCTGGTCACCGGAGGTGAGGTCCTTCAACTGAACCACGCCGTCGGCGAGGTCCCGCTCACCGGCGACGACGGCGTAGCGGGCGCCGGAGCGGTCGGCGGCCTTGAAGCCCGCCTTGACGCTCTTGCCGCCGAAGACCAGGTCCGCCGAGACGCCCGCGCGGCGCAGCTCGGTGACCTTGCCGAACAGCACGCGCCGGGCCTGCTCGCCCATCGGGACGGCGTAGACGTCGGTGGTGGCCGGGATGTCGAGGGTGATGCCCTCGGCCTCCAGCGCGAGCACGGTGCGGTCGACGCCGAGCGCCCAGCCGACGGACGGCAGCTCAGGGCCGCCGATCATCTCGGACAGGCCGTCGTAGCGGCCGCCGCCGCCCACCGCGGACTGCGCGCCGAGGCCGTCGTGGACGAACTCGAAGGTGGTGCGGGTGTAGTAGTCGAGGCCGCGGACCAGCTTGGGGTCGTCCTCGAAGCGCACACCGGCGGCGAGCAGCAGCTCGCGGACCTGCTCGTGGTAGGCCTTGCAGTCCTCGCAGAGGTAGTCGACGAGCATCGGCGCGCCGCCGAGCTGGTCCTGGACCTCCGCGCGCTTGTCGTCCAGCACGCGCAGCGGGTTGATCTCCGCGCGGCGCAGCGTCTCCTCGTCGAGGTCCAGGCCGCGCAGGTAGTTCTGCAGGGCCTCGCGGTAGACCGGGCGGCACTGCTTGTCGCCGAGGCTGTTCAGCAGGATGCGGAAGTTGCGCAGGCCCAGCGAGCGGTAGGCGTCGTCGGCCAGGATGATCAGCTCGGCGTCCAGCGCCGGGTCCTCCGCGCCGATCGCCTCCGCGCCGACCTGCCAGAACTGGCGGTAGCGGCCCTTCTGCGGCTTCTCGTAGCGGTACTGCGAGCCGCTGTACCAGAGCTTGACCGGCAGGTTGCCGATCCGGTGCAGGTTGGCCTGGAGCGTCGCGCGCAGCACCGAGGCGGTGGCCTCGGGGCGCAGCGCGAGATCCTGGCTCTCCTCCGTGCGGGAGGTGAGGGTGAACATCTCCTTGGACACGATGTCGGTGGACTCACCGACACCGCGCGAGAAGAGCTTGACGTCCTCGAAGACCGGCGTCTCGACGTAGCCGTAGCCGGCCCTGCGCAGCGGCGCGGCCAGCGCCTCGCGAACGGCGAGCACGGCGCCGGCCGTGGCCGGAAGAATGTCGTACGTGCCCCGGGGGGCCTGGAAGGAACTGCTCACGACTTGTACGTCTCGTCTCTGTCTACAGTCCGCGGCGCTGGGCTGCGGTCGGCGCGGCGCTGCCGGCGACCTGGAGCAGGTACGGGTTGGCGACGCGCTCGCGACCGATGGTGGTCTGGGGGCCGTGTCCGGAGAGGACCACGGTCTCGTCCGGCAGCGGCAGGCACACACGGGCCAGCGACCGCAGGAGGGCGTCGTGGTCTCCCCCGGGAAGATCGGTGCGTCCGACGGAGCCGGAGAAGAGCAGGTCGCCCGAGAAGAGCACCGGAGGCAGCTCCGGTGCAGCGGGCGTCCTGAACGTCACCGACCCCCCGGTATGGCCGGGCGCGTGGTCGACCGTGAGGCTCAGACCCGCCAGCTCCAGCACGCTGCCGTCGGTCAGCACCCGGACGTCGTCCGGCTCGCCGACGGTCAGCTCGCCCATCAGCTGGGCGCCGATGGAGCGGCCGAGCGCCTTCTCCGGATCGGACAGCATGTAGCGGTCCTCGGGGTGGATCCACGCCGGGATGCCGCGCGCGCCGCAGACCGGGACGACCGAGGCCACGTGGTCGATGTGCCCGTGGGTGAGCACCACCGCGACCGGCTTCAGCCCGTGCTCGCGCACGGCCTCCTCGACTCCGGCGGCCGCCTCGTGGCCCGGGTCGACGATGACGCACTCCTCACCGGCGGCGGGGGCCACGAGGTAGCAGTTGGTGCCCCAGGCTCCTGCGGGAAAGCCGGCGATGAACACGTGGGTCGGTCCCCTACTCACGACAAGAAACGGCTGCGGACGACTGCGAATGGCTGCGGATGCTGTACGCAGCGTACCGGCGGCAGGGGACGGTTCGCGAACCGTATCCGGGGCGTCGAAACCTTCCGTTGGCCGCTTTCACCGCGCGTTTACAGAATTGCTCCCTACACTGGGCGGCCGTCGGGTGGGAAGATCCCCGCGACAGGACCGAGTACGACCGAACGACGACTTCACGGCAGGAGTGTGGGCGGTGGCCCCCAACGACACGCAGAGTCCCCGGGACCTTCCCAAGGACCCTGAAAAGCGCCGCCGCGAACTGCAGCGCAGGAAGCTGGAGCGCCAGGCAGCGATCCGGGCCCAGAAGGTCAAGGAGGCCCGCAAGCAGACCGCGATCATCGGTGGCGCCGTCGTCGCCGTCGCGGCGATCGCGGTCGGCGCCGTGGTGCTGTGGCCCTCCAGCAGCAAGCCGAAGGCGGCGGCGTCCTCCACGGACAACGCGAGCAGCACCCCCTCGGCCGCGGCGAGCACGCCCCCGGCGGCGGCGAAGATGACGTACACCATCACGCCGAAGAAGAATCCCGGCAGCTGGAAGACCGAGCCGGCCATGACGATCGACGCCGCGGGCAACTACACCGCGAAGATCAACTTTGGTCAGGGTGCGGTCGACATCAAGCTCGACGCCAAGGACGCGCCGCACACGGTGAACTCCTTCGTCTTCCTGGCGAGCCAGCACTTCTTCGACGGCATCTACTGCCACCGCCTCACCACCGCGGGCCTCTACGTCCTGCAGTGCGGCGATCCGACCGGCACCGGTTCGGGCGGCCCCGGCTACCAGTTCAAGGACGAGAACCTGAGCTCCCCGACCCTCAAGGGCGGCAACTACCCGGCCGGGACGATCGCGATGGCGAACTCGGGCGCGAACACCAACGGCTCGCAGTTCTTCCTCGTCTACAAGGACAGCCCGCTGCCGGCCAACTACACCCCGTTCGGCACCATCACCGGCGGCATGGACGTGCTCAACGGCATCGCGGCCAAGGGTGAGGACGACGCGAACGGCCAGGGCGACGGTCACCCGATCGATCCGGTCATCATGAACACGGTCACCACCACGAAGAACTGAGTGCGGTAGGTAGCAGTACGTAGCAGTGGGCCACGGGCGGGCGGCGCAGCCAAATCAACCTCGCGGGGATACGGACAGCGCCCCTGCCCGTCGCCTATGTTGGCGTCTTGTAGGGTGCGCATCTGCGCCTCCCGGCGGCGCGCAGACCAAACCGGCCGGGCAATCGAACGTGGAAGGCGGCCGCCCCGCCAGAGCAGGCGGCGGACGCCATATGGAGGAGGCGCTGTGACCAGCGACCCGTGGGGCCGTGTCGACGACGAGGGGACCGTCTACGTGCGAACGGCCGACGGCGAGCGCGTCGTCGGTTCGTGGCAGGCAGGCTCCCCCGAGGAGGCACTTGCCTACTTCACGCGCAAGTACGAGGGCATCGCCGTGGAGATCGGCCTGCTGGAGCGCCGCGTGCGCACCACGGACCTCGCCGCGAAGGACGCCCAGACGGCCATCGAGCACCTGCAGGCGCAGGTGGACGAGGGCCACGCGGTCGGCGACCTGGACGCGCTGGCCCAGCGCCTGAAGGCGCTGACGGCCGAGGTCGAGTCCCGCCGCGAGGAGAAGAAGGCGCAGCGCGCCAAGGCGCAGGAGGAGGCGCGCGGCGCGAAGGAGGCGCTGGTCGCCGAGGCCGAGCAGCTGGTGGAGTCCACCCAGTGGCGCGAGGCGGGCGACCGTCTGCGCGCGCTGGTCGACACCTGGAAGGGTCTGCCGCGCCTGGACCGCAAGTCCGACGACGAGCTGTGGCACCGCTTCTCGCACGCCCGTTCCGCGTTCTCCAAGCGTCGCAAGGCGCACTTCGCGCAGCTGGACAACCAGCGCGAGGAGGCTCGCCTGAAGAAGGAGAAGCTGGTCGTCGAGGCCGAGTCGCTGGTCGGCTCGACCGACTGGGGCGACACGGCCGCCCGCTACCGCGAGCTCATGGCGGAGTGGAAGGCCGCGGGCCGCGCCCAGCGCGAGGCCGAGGACGAGCTGTGGACCCGCTTCCGCGGTGCGCAGGACGTCTTCTTCCAGGCCCGCTCGGCCGTCTTCGACGAGCGCGACGCCGGCGAGCGGGAGAACCAGCACGCCAAGGAGGCCCTGCTGGTCGAGGCCGAGACGCTGCTGCCCATCGCCGACCTCAAGGCCGCCAAGGCCGCCTACCGGGACCTCGCGGAGCGCTGGGAGGCCATCGGCCACGTCCCGCGCGACGCCCGCCCCCGCCTGGAGTCCCGCCTGCGCCACGTCGAGCAGGCCATCCGCGAGGCGGAGGAGGCCGAGTGGCAGCGCAGCAACCCCGAGGCGCGGGCGCGTGCCGCGGGCATGACGGGCCTGCTCCAGGCGGCGGTGGAGAAGCTGGAGAAGCAGATCGCCACGGCTGAGGCCAAGGGCGACACCCGCCAGATCGCCAAGCTCCAGTCGGAGCTCGACGGCCGCCGCGAGCTCCTGGCCCAGGCCCAGAAGGGCCTGGAGGAGTTCAGCGGCTGAGCACCCTCAGGGGCGCGAGGAACTGCGCGACATGCCACCGCGTGTGGTGAGTCGCTCAGCGAGCAGGGCCATCCGCACGCGGTGGTTGCTCGCGCGGTTCCCCGCGCCCCTGACGCTTGCAACGACAGCCCGTACCCGAACAGCTCGAGGCGGGACGTGATCTCGCCCGGGTCGCGCTTCAGGCGCTTCGCCGCGTCACGGACGTGTCGGGGCGGGACGCGGTCGTCCCGGTGGACCACTGACGCGGGCGGCGCGTCCGGGATGCGGTAGCCCAGCGCCGCCGACCGCCAGCCGCCCGGCGACCTCGGCCGGAGGCCGACCCCTCACCGCGGCGGCACGCGGCACGTGCTCCACCGGAACCGCACCGGCAAGCCACTCGGGCCGGCCGTTCGGCTCCCGGCTCATCAGCACCTCGTCGCCGGGCAGGACCTCCGCCGACGCGATGTCCCCGACCCGGTGGCCGCGTGTCCCCAGCCACGCTCCGCGACCGCCGCCGGACCGCGGCGGCGGGCACGGTCGGCCCGGGCTCCAGCCAGGGCGTCCCGCCGTGCGGCGACACGCTCGTCAGCCGGATGCCGTCCGGCTCCACCGCCGAGTCCGGCGGACCGCCCTCGGCCCGGAGGCCGAGGGCGGTCGCGACTCGCCGTCGAGGAAGGCGCTGCGCGGAGCCGTGTCCGGCTCCGCGGTCACCGCGACTTCGCCGAGGTGACCCGGTAGACGTCGTAGACGCCCTCGACGCCGCGGACGGCCTTCAGGACGTGCCCGAGGTGCTTGGGGTCGCCCATCTCGAAGGTGAAGCGGCTCATCGCGACCCGGTCGCGGGAGGTCTGCACCGCCGCCGACAGGATGTTGACGTGCTGGTCCGACAGGACCCGCGTCACGTCGGAGAGCAGGCGCGAGCGGTCCAGCGCCTCGACCTGGATCGCGACGAGGAAGACCGACGACTGCGTCGCGGCCCACTCCACCTCGACCATGCGCTCCTGCTGCTGCGCGAGCGAGTCGACGTTGACGCAGTCCGTGCGGTGCACGGAGATGCCGTTGCCTCGGGTGATGAAGCCGACGATCGGGTCGCCCGGCACCGGCGTGCAGCAGCGCGAGAGCTTGACCCACACGTCCGCGACGCCCTTGACCACCACGCCCGGATCCTGCGTCGCCCGCCGCTGGCGGCGGTTGCGGGTCGGCGACGGAGTTGTCAGCTCCTCGATGTCCTCGGTCGCGCCCTCTTCCCCGCCCAGGGACTGGACGAGCTTCTGGACGATCGTCTGCGCCGCGACGTGGCCCTCGCCGATCGCCGCGTACAGGGACGAGATGTCCGGGTAGCGCATCTCGTGCGCGAGGGTGACCAGGGAGTCGCCGGTGAGGATGCGCTGCAACGGCAGGCCCTGCTTGCGCATGGCCCGCGTGATCGCGTCCTTGCCCTGCTCGATGGCCTCCTCGCGGCGCTCCTTGGAGAACCACGCACGGATCTTGTTCCTGGCCCGCGGCGACTTGACGAAGGAGAGCCAGTCCCGGGACGGGCCGGCGTTCTCGGCCTTGGAGGTGAAGACCTCGACCGTGTCGCCGTTCTCGAGCGTGGACTCCAGCGGCACCAGGCGGCCGTTGACGCGGGCGCCTATGGTCCGGTGGCCGACCTCGGTGTGGACCGCGTACGAGAAGTCTACCGGGGTCGCCCCGGCCGGCAGCGCTATGACATCGCCCTTGGGGGTGAAGACGAAGACCTCGTTGTTGGAGAGGTCGAACCGCAGCGACTCCAGGAACTCGCTCGGGTCCTCGGTCTCCTTCTGCCAGTCCAGCAGCTGCCGCAGCCAGGCCATCTCGTTGACGGTCTCGCCCTGGCCGGCGGGGGTGTCGGTGCGGATCTTGGAGGCGCCGGCGACGGCCTGCTGCTTGTACTTCCAGTGGGCGGCGATGCCGTACTCGGCGCGGCGGTGCATGTCGAAGGTGCGGATCTGCAGCTCGACCGGCTTGCCCTCGGGCCCGATGACCGTCGTGTGCAGCGACTGGTACATGTTGAACTTGGGCATCGCGATGTAGTCCTTGAACCGCCCCGGCACCGGGTTCCACCGCGCGTGGATGGTGCCCAGCGCCGCGTAGCAGTCGCGGACCGAGTCGACCAGGACGCGCACACCGACCAGGTCGTAGATGTCGGCGAAGTCCCGGCCTCGCACGATCATCTTCTGGTAGACGCTGTAGTAGTGCTTCGGGCGGCCCTTGACCTCGGCCTTGATGCGGGCGGTCTTGAGATCGTCGGTGACCTGCTCCAGCACCGTGCCGAGGTACTCGTCGCGCTTGGGCGCGCGCTCGGCGACCAGGCGGACGATCTCGTCGTACATCTTGGGGTAGAGGATCGCGAAGGCGAGGTCCTCCAGCTCCCACTTGATGGTGTTCATGCCCAGCCGGTGCGCCAGCGGGGCGTAGATCTCGAGAGTCTCGCGGGCCTTCTTCTCCTGCTTCTCCCGCTTGAGGTAGCGCATGGTGCGCATGTTGTGCAGGCGGTCGGCCAGCTTGATGACCAGGACGCGCGGGTCCTTGGCCATCGCGACGACCATCTTGCGCACGGTCTCGGCCTGCGCGGCCTCGCCGAACTTGACCTTGTCCAGCTTGGTGACGCCGTCGACGAGCATGGCGACGGTGTCGCCGAAGTCGCGGCGGAGCTGGTCCAGGCCGTAGTCGGTGTCCTCGACGGTGTCGTGCAGCAGGCCCGCCATCAGGGTGGGGGCGTCCATGCCGAGCTCGGCAAGGATCGTCGCGACCGCGAGCGGATGGGTGATGTACGGGTCACCGCTCTTGCGCTTCTGGCCGCGGTGCCACTTCTCCGCGATCTGGTAGGCGCGCTCCAGCTGGTGCAGGTCCGCCTTGGGATAGTTGATCCGTACTATCCGGAAGAGCGGTTCGAGCACCGGGTTGAGCGTGCTGCTGCGCTGCCCGCCCAGGCGCGCGAGACGCGCGCGGACACGGGAGGGCGAGGGCGCGCCCGATCGCGGCGGGACGGCGGGGGCGCCGCCTGCCTGGAACGTGGCCGGCACGGCCGGGGATGCGGGCTTCGGCGCGGCGGGGGCCGGCTTCGGGCGCTCCTCCTGCGTTCCGGGGGCTGTGGGCACGACCTCTTCGGGCAACTGCACTCCTCGGGAGCGAGACCGGGACCTCAATGGTACCGAGCGTCACACCCCCTCGCTCTCACCGGCCCCGCAGGGGCCGAAAGGGGCGTGGGGCTCTGCTCGATGTACTGCGTGCGCGAGAAACCACCGGCGTGCGGATGGCCCTGCACGTGGAGGACCATCCGCACGCCAGTGGCTTGTCGCGCGCACGCAGTACATCGAGCAGAGCCCCACGCCCCTGAGGGAGGTGCGACTACCGACGGTAGCGAATGCTCAGATCGAGATGACGGTCCCCAGCGGAGCGTGCCCCAGCAGAGGCGCCAGGCGGTCGCGCCCGCCGAGGAAGCCGAGCTCCATCAGGACCTCGACCCCCGCGAGCTCCGCGCCCGCCCGCTCGATGAGCGACAGGGCCGCCTCGACCGTGCCGCCGGTGGCGAGGACGTCGTCGACGACGAGGACCCGCTCGCCCGGGAGGAACGCGTCCGTCTGGACCTCGATGACGGCCGAGCCGTACTCCAGCTCGTACGCCTGGCGGTAGCAGTCACCTGGGAGCTTGCCCTCCTTGCGGACGGGCACGAACCCCGCGCCGGCCGCGTACGCGGCCGGCGCGGCGAGGATGAAGCCGCGCGCCTCCAGACCGACGATCTTGGAGGCGCCCAACGCCTTGGCGCGAGCCGCGAGGTGGTTGACCAGGGCGGCGAACCCCTCGGCGTCGGCGAGCAGCGGTGCGATGTCCTTGAAGACCACGCCGGGCTTCGGGTAGTCCGGGACGTCGCGGATCTTGGCGGTCAGAAGGCCGGCCAGGTCGGTGCTGCTCATGCGGTTCCGCTGCTCCTCAGTGCTCGGTGCTCATTGACGACCGCCGGAGGACCGGCGCTCGCTGCGGGTGCGGTTGACGGGCTGGTTGCGCGGCCCGCCGGTCGGCGCCGGGACGGTGACCTCCTGCGGGGCCTCGTCCTCCAGCGTGCGACCCTCGGCCGCCGCCTTGGCCTCGGCCGCGCGGCGCTGCTTCACCTTGCGAGCCAGCTCCATGTACTCCGGACGCTTCTCCTGGAGCCAGGCGACCATCGGGGTGGCCACGCAGATCGAGGAGTAGGCACCGGCGGTCAGACCGATGAAGAGCGCCAGCGAGATGTCGTTGAGGACACCCGCGCCGAGCAGGCCGCCACCGATGAACAGCAGCGCGGCGACCGGCAGCAGGGCCAGGACCGAGGTGTTGATCGACCGGACCAGGGTGCTGTTCAGCGAGGCGTTGGCGGCGTCGCTGTAGGTCAGCTTGTTCTGCTTGGTGATCTTGTTCGTCGCCGCCTTGAGACCGTCGAAGACGACGACGGTGTCGTAGAGCGAGTACCCGAGGATCGTCAGGAAGCCGATGACCGTACCCGAGGTGACCTCGAAGCCGACCAGGGCGTAGACGCCGACGGTGATCACCAGGTCGTGCAGCAGCGCGACCAGCGCGCCGACCGCGAGCCGCCACTCGAAGGCGATGGCAAGGTACGCCGTCACCAGCACCATGAAGGCGATCAGACCGTAGAGGGCCTTCTGGCTGATGTCGTGCCCCCAGCTGGCGCTGAGCGACTGGGTCGAGATCTGGTCCTGGGTGAGGCCCAGCGACTTCGACAGCGCGGACTGGCCGGTCGTCGGGTCGACCTTCTCGGCCGAGCTGATCTGGACCAGGATCTGCTGGCCCGTGCTGCTGTTGGCCGTCTGCACGAGCGAGGAGCTGTCGCCCGTCAGGTCGTTCGCGGCCTTCTGCGCCTGGGAGACGGTGACCCCGGGCTTGGTGATCGTGTAGATCTCACCGCCCTTGAACTCGATACCGAGGTTCAGGCCACGGACCGTGAGGCCGAGGATGGCGGCGACCAGGATGACGCCCGAGATGATCGTCCACAGCCTGCGCCGCCCGACGAAGTCGAAGCTGACCTCGCCGGTGTAGAGGCGGTGGCCGATATTGCCGAAGCGAGACATCGGGTCAGGCCTCCTTGCCGGCGGTGTGGGCCGGACGGCGCGAGTTGCGGCTGTCACGGAGCGGGTTGCGGACCCCGAGGCGCTCGGGCGAGAGCCCGGACCACGGGTGACCGGAGTTGAAGAACGTCCGGCGGGCGAGCAGGGTCATCAGCGGCTTCGTGAACAGGAAGACCACGACGACGTCGAGCGCGGTGGTCAGGCCCAGCGTGAACGCGAAGCCCTGCACCTTGCCGACGGTGAAGAAGTACAGCACCGCGGCGGCCAGGAAGGACACGAAGTCCGACACCAGGATCGTACGACGGGCGCGCGGCCAGGCGTTGCGGACGGCCGGGCGCAGCGTGGCGCCCTCGCGCAGCTCGTCACGGATGCGCTCGAAGTAGACGACGAACGAGTCCGCGGTGATACCGATGGCGACGATGGCGCCACAGACGGCCGGCAGGTTCAGCGCGAAGTCGATCGCGCCACCGAGCAGCGACATCAGCGACCAGGTGAGGATCGCGGAGACCGCCAGCGAGGCGACGGCCACCAGGCCGAGGCCGCGGTAGTAGGCCAGGCAGTAGAGCACGACCAGGACCAGACCGATGAGGCCCGCGATCAGACCCGCGGTGAGCTGGCTGCTGCCGAGCTCGGGCGAGACGGTGACGACTTCCTGCGTCTGGAAGTTCAGCGGCAGCGAGCCGTAGCTCAGCACGTTGGCCAGCTGGCTGGCGCTCGACTGGTCGAAGCTGCCGGAGATCATCGCCTGGCCGCCGGTGATGGCCGCGCTGACGGACGGGGAGGACTGGACCTCGCCGTCGAGCTGGATGGCGAACTCGTTGGCCGGGGGCTGGTTCTTGGCCAGGGTGCCGGTGATGTTGGCGAAGGCGTTGGCACCCGCGGAGTTGAAGGAGAGGTCGACCTCCCACTGCCCGTTCACCGTGCTCAGGTTGGCCTGGGCCTTGGTGATCGCGGTGCCGTTGACGGCGACCTTGTCCAGCGCGTACTTGGTCCAGATACCGCCACTGGCGACCTGGGAGCAGGCGACGACCTGGTCGGTCTCCTGGGCGTTGTTCGCCGCGTTCTTCACGGCGGCACGGCCGGTCTCGGTGGTGCAGTCGGCCTTGTTGAACGCCGTCTGGAGCGCGGCGGGGACGGTGCCGCCGACGGTGCCGGAGACGGCGCCGGTGGGCGCCGCGGACGGGGTCGTGGACGCCTTCGGCGTGCCGGCCGCGGCCGCGCCGGAGGCGGAGGCCTTGGCGGAGTCGGAGGCGTGCGCCGAGGCGGACGGGCTGGCCTTCAGGTCCTGGGTGATCGCGTCACCCTGGGACTTGCCGGCGCTCGGCGAGGCCGCGGCGCCGGTGCCCGACGCCTTCGGCTTGTCGGACGCGCTCGCGGAGGCGGACGGCTTGGCGCCGCCGGTCGAGGAGGCGGACGGCGAGGCGCTGCTCTTGGGCAGCGCGGACGCGTTGGCCTGCTGCACCTCGGCCAGCACCGGTCGGAAGTAGAGCTTGGCGGTCTGGGCCAGCTCGTTCGCGACGGTGGTCGAGTTGGTGCCCTTGGGGATGTTGATGACGATCTCGTCATTCCCCTGGACCTGGACCGTCGACTCGGTCACACCGGTCCCGTTCACGCGATCGAGCATGATCGCGGAGGCGATCGCCATGTTCGCCGGGTTGATCGCCGCGGGGTCGGGCGACGTGGCCTTCAGCGTCACGCTGGAGCCACCGGCGAGGTCGATGCCGAGGCGGGGCTTGGTGTTGCCGGTCCCGAACATGATCGCCACGAGAGCGACCATGACCACCAGGATCAGGCTCAGCGCACGCCCCGGGTATCCGTCACGGGGACGGGACTTGGGTGATGCCACCTTCTCGATTCTCTCTGTCCATGCCGTGGGCAGGTCAAGACGCCCACACCGGGGTACCGGCGGACAGGGGGCGGCTCGGCCACGACGCAGCGGTCCTTGGGCCCGGCCGCTCGCTCACGACCGACCGGGTTCCGTAGCGCGAAAGGCTACTTGTCGGAGGCGTCCTTGTCGCCACCCACCTTGGCTTCGACCTTCTCGGCCAGCGCGTCGGGGTCGATGGCGGACTCGACAGCGGCCTCGTCCTCGGCCTTCGCCTCGGCCGGGGCCGCGTCCTCGACCGCGGTCTCGACGGCCGCGTCAGCGGCCTCGGACTCGTCGGTGGCCTCGTCCGTCTCCGGCTCGTCGCCGTGGACGATGCGGTTGTACTCGACCGGGTCCAGCACCTGCGCGACGGCCTGCTTGGAGTACAGGGCGTAGACGCCCGGCGCGACCTCGAGCTCGACAGCCTCGTTCGTCACGTCCTTGACCAGCGCGTACATGCCCCCGATGGTGCGCACGCCGGCGCCCGGCTCCAGACGGGTGCGCATGTCCTGCGCCTGCTGCTGACGCTTCTTGTTGCTCCGCAGCGTCACGAACATGAGGCCGGCCATGACGATGACCATGAGAAAGAGCGGATTCACGGCTGACAGTCCTTTGCGAGGCCGCAGGGGGGACAGCGGCCGGTCGGTGATCGGGCCCACCACGAAGGGGCGGGAGCGGGCGGAGTCTAGGGGACTACGCCCAGTACAACAACGTCCAGCATGTCATCCGAGTGAGGCGAATGGCGAGTGACGTGACGGACTTGACGTGTTCGGGCCCCGGAAAGGGGCCTCCCGGCCCGGTCCGGGGGCCCTGCGGGCGGCCGGAGGCGCCCAGCGGCGCAGGCGGCGTCAGGCCTCCGGGGGTGCGAAGAGTTCCGCCTGTTGCGGCAGAGCGAGGCCACCCGCCTGGGGTGGGGGCGTGAGCCCCAGGTGCTGCCAGGCGGCGGCGGTGGCGATGCGGCCGCGCGGGGTGCGGGCCAGCAGGCCCTCGCGGACCAGGAAGGGCTCGGCGACCTCCTCGACCGTCTCGGCCTCCTCCCCCACCGCGACGGCCAGCGTGGACAGGCCCACCGGGCCGCCGCCGAAGAGCTTCAGCAGGGCCTGCAGCACGGCCCGGTCCAGCCGGTCCAGACCACGCGGGTCGACCTCGTAGACGGCGAGCGCGGCGTCCGCGATCTCCGGGGTGACCAGCCCGTCGTGCCGCACCTGGGCGTAGTCGCGCACCCGGCGCAGCAGGCGGTTGGCGATACGCGGCGTGCCACGCGAGCGGCGGGCGATCTCGGCGGCGCCCTTCGGGTCGATCTCGACCGCGAGCAGCCGGGCCGAGCGGTGGATGACCCGCTCCAGCTCCTCGGGAGCGTAGAACTCCATGTGGCCGGTGAAACCGAAGCGGTCGCGCAGCGGCGGCGGCAGCAGGCCGGCCCTGGTGGTCGCGCCGACCAGCGTGAACGGCGGCAGCTCCAGCGGGATGGCGGTGGCGCCGGGACCCTTGCCGACGATCACGTCGACGCGGAAGTCCTCCATCGCCATGTAGAGCATCTCCTCGGCGGGCCGGGAGAGGCGGTGGATCTCGTCGAGAAAGAGGATCTCCCCCTCGGTGAGCGACGAGAGGATCGCGGCCAGGTCCCCCGCGTGCTGGATCGCCGGTCCGGAGGTGATCCGGATCGGCGCCGCCATCTCGGCCGCGATGATCATCGACAGCGTGGTCTTGCCGAGCCCGGGCGGGCCGGAGAGCAGCACGTGGTCGGGCGTGGCGCCGCGGTGCCGCGCCGCCTGGAGGACGAGGGAGAGCTGCTCGCGCACACGTTCCTGCCCGATGAACTCGTCCAGGTCGCGCGGGCGCAGCGCCGCCTCGACGGCCCGGTCCTCGCCGTCCGCGGCGGCGGTGACCAGGCGGTCGGCAGCGGCGTCGTCGTACATGCTCTCTCGGCTCCTCGGTGGGGGACGGCGGTCAGCGGGTGCGGTTGCGGCTCTGGAGGGCGGTGCGCAGCAGCGCGGAGACGTTCGGCTTCGCCATGGCCTCGGCCTCGGGCGTCACCGCGACGACGGCCTCGTCCGCCTCGCGCGGGGCGAAGCCCAGGCCGACCAGCGCGGCATGCAACTGCTCGTGCCACGGCGCGGGCGCGGCTGCGACGGCCGCGTGCTGGGAGGGCACGGCGCCCGTCGGCGCGCCGAGACGGTCCTTGAGCTCGATCAGCAGCTTCTGCGCCCCCTTGGGCCCGATCCCGGGCACGGCGGTCAGCGCCTTCGCGTCACCGCGCGCGACGGCGACCCGCAGCGCCTCCGGGGTGTGCACGGCGAGCATCGCCTGCGCGACCTTGGGCCCGACCCCGCTGGCGGTCTGCAGCAGCTCGAAGGTCTGCCGCTCGTCGTCGTCGGCGAAGCCGTAGAGGGTGAGGGAGTCCTCGCGGACCACGAGGGAGGTCGCGAGCCGCGCCTCCTCCCCGAGGCGCAGGCGGGCGAGAGTGCCCGGCGCGCACTGCACGAGCATGCCCACGCCGCCGACCTGGATGACGGCACTGGACGGCGTGAGCGCGGCCACCGGGCCGCTGACGAAGGCGATCACGGTCGGGGCTCCCTGACGCGACTGAGGGCTGCGGCGATCCTGTTGTTGGCGGTCCCGCGCCAGATGTGACAGATGGCGAGCGCGAGCGCGTCCGCGGCGTCCGCGGGCCTGGGCGGGGCGTCGAGCCGCAGGATGCGCGTGACCATCGCGCCCACCTGGGCCTTCTCGGCGCGTCCGCTGCCGCTCACGGCGGCTTTGACCTCACTGGGGGTGTGCAGCGCGACGGGTATACCACGGCGCGTCGCGCACAGCATCGCCACTGCGCTGGCCTGGGCGGTGCCCATCACGGTGCGGACGTTGTGCTGGGCGAAGACGCGCTCGATGGCGACGAGATCCGGGTGGTGCGTGTCGAGCCACTCCTCGATCCCGTGCTCGATCTTCAGCAGCCGCAGCGGGATGTCCTCCTCGGCGGGGGTCCGCACGACGCCGCACGCGACCATGCTGAGCGGCCGCCCGGGCGCGCCGTCGACGACGCCGACCCCGCAACGGGTCAAGCCTGGATCCACCCCGAGAACACGCATGCCCGCAGGTTATCGGCTCGCACCGACAGAACCACCGAGGGGCGCGGGGCTCTACCGATTTGCGGCTCCGCCGCGTGGGCGCAAGCAGCCAGTCGCAACCAGCAGGGGCGCGGGGAACTGCGCGAGCAACCACCCTGTGCGGATGGCCCTGCTCGCTGAGCGACTCACCACATGGGTGGCTTGTCGCGCAGTTCCCCGCGCCCCTGGAGGTGCAACCACAGGCGGGAGCATCAGTGACCCGGTCGCGCCCACGCGGCGGAGCCGCACATGAGCACAGCCCCGCGCCCCTGGAGGTGCGACCACAGGCGGGAGCATCAGTGACCCGGTCGCGCCCACGCGGCGGAGCCGCACATGAGCGCAGCCCCGCACCCCTGGAGGTGCAACCACAGGCGGGAGCGAAGGACTCAGGCGTCGGCGTCGAGCTCGGCCTCGACCTCGGCGGAGATGTCGAAGTTGGCGAAGACGTTCTGGACGTCGTCGCTGTCCTCGAGCGCGTCGATCAGCTTGAAGATCTTGCGCGCGCCGTCCGCGTCCAGCTCGACCTGGACGGAGGGGACGAAGTTCGCCTCGGCCGAGTCGTAGTCGATGCCGGCCTCCTGGAGGGCCGTGCGGACCGCGACCATGTCCGTCGCCTCGGTCTGGATCTCGAAGCTGTCACCGAGGTCGTTGACCTCCTCGGCGCCCACCTCGAGGGTGACCTCCATGATCGTGTCCTCGTCGACCTTGTCGGCCTTCGGGACCAGGATGACGCCCTTGCGGGAGAACATGTACGACACCGAGCCCGGGTCGGCCATCGAGCCGCCGTTGCGGGTCATCGCGACGCGGACGTCGGAGGCCGCGCGGTTGCGGTTGTCGGTGAGGCACTCGATCAGGACCGCCACGCCGTTCGGGCCGTAGCCCTCGTACATGATGGTCGAGTAGTCGGCGCCGCCGGCCTCCGCGCCGGAGCCGCGCTTGACGGCGCGGTTGATGTTGTCGATCGGGACCGAGCTCTTCTTCGCCTTCTGGATGGCGTCGTAGAGGGTCGGGTTACCGGTGGGGTCTCCACCACCGGTGCGGGCCGCCACCTCGATGTTCTTGATCATCTTCGCGAAGAGCTTGCCGCGCTTCGCGTCGATGACGGCCTTCTTGTGCTTGGTGGTAGCCCACTTGGAGTGGCCGGACATCGAGTTGCTCCTTAAAACAGCACCAGGTGGAAGTGAACGGACGGAGAGATCTTACCGTCACCCGTGGTGACCGGCGGCGCGGACCATCTCCACGAAGTAGGCGTGCACACGGTGGTCGCCGGTCAGCTCGGGGTGGAACGAGGTGGCCAGCAGGTTGCCCTGACGGACCGCCACGATGTGCTCGTCGGCGGTGCCGGTGTGCAGCGAGGCCAGCACCTGGACGTCGGCGCCGACGGACTCGACCCAGGGGGCGCGGATGAAGACGCCGTGGACGTCGCCGCCCTCCTCCAGGCCCTGGAACGGGACGCCCTGCTCGAAGGACTCGTTCTGGCGGCCGAAGGCGTTGCGGCGCACGACCATGTCGATGCCGCCCACCGTCTCCTGGTCGTCGCGGCCGTCGAGGATCTTGTCCGCGAGCATGATCATGCCGGCGCAGGTGCCGTAGACCGGCATGCCCGCGGCCACCCGGGCGCGCAGCGGCTCCATCACTCCGAAGAGCAGCGCGAGCTTGGACATGGTGGTGGACTCGCCGCCGGGGATGACGATGGCGTCGACCTCGGCCAGCTCCTCGGGGCGGCGGACCGGGCGGGCCAGCGCGTCGGCCTCGGCCAGCGCGATCAGGTGCTCACGGACGTCACCCTGGAGGGCCAGGACGCCGATGACGGGGGTGGAGCTGGACGACACGGGGAAGACCTCTTCGACAGACGTTCAAGACGGACGGACGAACGGGAGGAGCCCCGACCCCAGCTGGGGTCGGGGCTACCGCACGGGAACCGGAGTGACTACCAGCCGCGGTTGGCGTAGCGCTCGGTCTCCGGCAGGGTGTCGCAGTTGATGCCGACCATGGCCTCGCCCAGGTTGCGGGAGGCGTCCGCGATGATCTTCGGGTCGTCGTAGAAGGTGGTGGCCTTCACGATGGCGGCGGCACGCTTGGCCGGGTCGCCCGACTTGAAGATGCCGGAGCCGACGAAGACACCCTCGGCGCCCAGCTGGCGCATCAGGGCGGCGTCGGCCGGGGTGGCCACGCCACCGGCGGAGAACAGCACGACCGGGAGCTTGCCCAGCTCGGCGACCTCGGCGACCAGCTCGTACGGGGCGCGCAGCTCCTTGGCCGCGGCGTAGAGCTCGTTGTTGTCGTAGCCGCGCAGCTTGGCGATCTCGCCCTTGATCTGGCGCAGGTGGCGGACGGCCTCGACGACGTTGCCGGTGCCGGCCTCACCCTTGGAGCGGATCATGGCTGCACCCTCGGCGATGCGGCGCAGCGCCTCGCCCAGGTTGGTGGCGCCGCAGACGAAGGGGGTGGTGAAGGCGAACTTGTCGGAGTGGTTCACCTCGTCGGCCGGGGTGAGCACCTCGGACTCGTCGATGTAGTCGACGCCGAGGGCCTGGAGCACCTGGGCCTCGACGAAGTGACCGATGCGGGACTTGGCCATGACCGGGATGGAGACGGCGCCGATGATCTCTTCGATCATGTTCGGGTCGGACATGCGGGCGACGCCGCCGTCCTTGCGGATGTCGGCGGGGACGCGCTCCAGGGCCATGACGGCCACGGCACCCGCATCCTCGGCGATCTTCGCCTGCTCGGCGTTGACCACGTCCATGATCACACCGCCCTTGAGCTGCTCGGCCATGCCACGCTTGACGCGGGCGGTGCCGACCGCAGGCTGGCCGGAGGTGGGAGTGGTGTTGGTGGACACGAATGACCTCACTGAAGACGCGGATTCGGTGCGATAAGCCAATGGTAGGCGTGTAACGACCTTATCCGATGCTCCACCCGGTCCAGCCGGGCGCCACTCGTTGTGCCACTACGGAGCACTCCGCGTGGCAGGACGAGTGGCGCCGGCGTGCCGCCGCGCCGCAGGGTCAGCTCAACCGCACGCGCGGGTCCAGCACCGCGTAGAGCAGGTCCACGACGATGTTGGCCATCACGATGAAGACCGCCGCCAGCAGGACGGTCGCGATGACCACGGGCTGGTCCTGCCGGGTGACGGAGCCGACCGCGAGCTCGCCCAGGCCCGGCAGGCCGAAGAGCCGCTCGGTGACGATCGCGCCGCCGAGCAGTCCGGCCAGGTCGATGCCGAACTGGGTGACCACCGGGGTCAGTGCCGCCCGCAGTGCGTGCCGGATGGTGACCCGGCGCTTGGCGATGCCCTTGGACCGGGCGGTGCGGACGTAGTCCTCGCCGAGCACCTCCAGCATCTGGCTGCGGGTGAGCCGGACGTAGGTGGCGGCGGTGATGAACGCCAGCGCGCACCAGGGCAGGATCAGGTGGTGGGCCCACTCCAGCGGGTCGGTGGTGATGCCGACGTAGCCGGAGGGCGGGAACCAGGCGAGCCCGGCCGTGGTGAGCTTGAAGAAGAGGAAGTACAGCAGCAGGATGCCGATCAGGAACGACGGCATCGACAGACCGATCAGGGCGAAGATCGTCCCGGCCCGGTCCAGCAGGCTGCGCGGGCGGACGGCGGAGATCACGCCGATGGTGACGCCGCCGACCAGCCAGAGCACGGCCGCGCCCACCGCCAGCGAGGCGGTGACCGGCAGCGCGTTGCCGATCAGGGTCGAGACCGGCTCGGAGTTGTAGTACGAGTACCCGAGGTTGCCGTGGAGCAGCCGGTCGAGGAAGTGCCAGTACTGCACCACGAGCGGCTGGTTCAGGCCCAGTTGCTTGGTGATCAGGGCCACCTGGGTCTGGGTGCAGAGCCGGCCGCAGATCATGCGCGGCACGTTGTCCGGTGCCACGAAGAAGATCCCGAAGGTGAACACGCTGATCAGCCAGAGCACCAGGGCCCCGGAGAGCAGCCGTCGGATGAGGAACCTCAGCATCGACGAGCCTCCCGCTCAGTCCTGGAACAGGCGCTCGGCACGCGGGTCGAGCGCGTCGCGCACCCCGTCGCCGAGCAGGTTGAAGGCCAGCGTCGTCAACAGCAGCGCCAGGCCGGGGAAGAGGGGGAACCACCAGGCGACCTGGTAGAAGTCCTGCGAGTCGCTCAGCATGTTGCCCCAGGTGGGCGTCGGCGGGACGACGCCGAGGCCGAGGAAGGACAGCGTCGCCTCGAAGACGATCGCGATCGGGATCAGCAGCGTCGTGTAGACGATGACGGGCGCCAGCAGGTTCGGCAGCACGTCCACGAACATGATCCGCAGGTCGTTCGCGCCGAGCGAGCGGGCCGCCTCGACGTACTCCTTCTCCCGGATGGAGAGCGTCTGCCCCCGCACGATGCGCCCGACGGCGGCCCAGGAGAAGAAGGCGATCACGAAGACCGAGATGGCCAGGCTGGACCCGTAGATCGAGACCAGCGCGATCGCGAAGAGCAGGAACGGGAAGGAGAGGACCACGTCCATCGCCCGGGACAGGAACGAGTCGACGATGCCTCCGAAGTAGCCCGAGACCAGGCCGACCAGGACGCCCATCGCCACGGCCAGGAGCGTGGAGACCACGCCGACCAGCAGCGAGACCTGGCTGCCGTAGATGGTGCGGGACAGGATGTCGCGGCCGAGGTTGTCGGTGCCGAGCAGATGGCGCCCGCTCGGGCCGACGGGGAGGCCGTCCACCGTCAGTCCCTGGGTGCGGTCCTGGTCGGTGGGGCCCCAGCCGATCCAGTGCGCGAGCAGCGGGGCGGAGATCGACACCACCACCAGGACCACGATGAAGGCCAGCGAGATCATCGCGGCCTTGTCCTTGCGCAGGTGCAGCCAGGCGAGCTGCCAGGGGCTGCGTCCCTGGATCGCACCGCTCTGGGCGCGTGGGGCGGCGGGGGCCTCGGCCACGGCGACGGCACCCGGTTCGGGGGTGCCGTCGGCGGCCTCGGGCGCGCCGTCGGCGGTCATGTCCGTGCTCATTCGGCCCGCTCCTCGTCAGGGATGGTCGCGGTGACGCGGGTGAGGTCCTCGCCCGGCTCCACCGGAAAGTGGCAGGCCGTCAGGTGCGAGTCGGGATCGCCGGACCGGGCGAGCAGCGGCGGGACCTGCTGCACGCAGATCTCCTGGGCCTTGGGGCAGCGCGGGTGGAAGCGGCAGCCGGTCGGCGGCGCGATGGGGGACGGCACGTCCCCGGTCAGCACGATCCGCTGGCGCGCGGCGGCCTGGTCGGGGTCGGCGATCGAGGCCGCCGACAGCAGCGCGTTGGTGTACGGGTGACGCGGCCGGTCGTGCAGTTCCTCGGAGTCGGCGAGCTCGACGACCTGGCCCAGGTACATCACCGCGATCCGGTCACTGACGTGCCGCACCACGGACAGGTCGTGGCTGATGAAGACGTACGTCAGGCTGAACTCGCGCTGGAGGTCCTCCAGCAGGTTCAGGACCTGCGCCTGGATGGACACGTCGAGCGCGGAGACCGGCTCGTCGGCCACGATCAGGCTGGGCTTGAGCGCGAGCGCGCGGGCCACCCCGATGCGCTGCCGCTGGCCGCCGGAGAACTCGGCCGGGAACCGGTTGTAGTGCTCGGGGTTGAGCCCGACCAGCTCCATCAGCTCCTGGACCTTGGGCTTGCGCTCGTCGCGTTCGCCCTCGCCGTGGATGGCGAAGGGGTCTCCGATGATCGAGCCGACCCGGCGCCGCGGGTTGAGCGAGCCGTACGGGTCCTGGAAGATCATCTGCATCCGGCGCCGGTACGGGCGCACCTGCGACCGGCTGAGGCCGGTGATGTCCTGGCCCTCGAACATCAGCTTCCCCGAGGTCAGCGGGTGCAGCTTGGTGATGCAGCGGGCCAGGGTCGACTTGCCGCAGCCGGTCTCGCCGACCAGGCCGAGGGTCTCGCCGCGGCGCACCGTCAGCGAGACGCCCTCGACGGCGTGGACCCGGCCGACCTCGCGCTTGACGATGATGCCCTGCTTGATCGGGAAGTACTTGACCGCGTCCTGGACCTCGACCAGAGGCTCCGCGCTGGTGGTGTCGGTGCTCATGCCGCGCCTTCCTCGACCGCTGCGTCCTTGGTTGCCGAGCCCTGGCCCGGCACCCGCTCCACCGCGCGTCCGGCGGCGCTCGCGTCCTGGCGGGCCTGTTTCATCTCCTCCGTGGTGCCGACCAGATGTCCCGGCAGCCAGCAGGCGGAGGTGTGGCGGCCGCCGTCGTCGACGGGCGCCAGGTCCGGCTGCTCGGTGCGGCAGCGGTCCATGGCGAACTCGCAGCGCGGGTGGAAGGCGCAGCCGGAGGGCAGCCGGATCAGGCTGGGCGGCTGGCCCGCGATCGGGCGCAGCCGGGTGCCGGCCGCGCTGGAGGACGGGATCGACTCCAACAGGCCGTTGGTGTAGGGGTGGTGAGCGCGGTAGTAGAGGCCGCGGCGGTCCGCGCGCTCGGCGGCCCGGCCCGCGTACATCACCAGCACGTCGTCGGCCAGTCCGGCAATCACGCCGAGGTCGTGGGTGATCATGATGAGCGCCATCCCGTTCTCCTGCTGCAGGCGCAGCAACAGGTCCAGGATCTGGGCCTGGACGGTGGCGTCGAGGGCGGTGGTGGGCTCGTCGGCGATGACCAGCTGCGGCTCCAGCGCCAGGGCCATGGCGATCAGCGCGCGCTGGCGCATGCCGCCGGAGAACTGGTGCGGGTAGTCGTCGACGCGCTGCGCCGGATGCGGGATGCCGACCTGCCCGAGCAGGTCGATCGCGCGCCGCCGGGCGACGGCCTTGCTGACGGCCTCGTGGGCGCGGATCATCTCCACGATCTGCCAGCCCACCTTGTAGAGCGGGTGCAGGCTGGAGAGCGGGTCCTGGAAGATCGCCGCGATCTTCGCGCCGCGGATCCTGCGGAACTCGGGCTCGCCCATGGCGAGCAGGTCCTCGCCCTCGAAGCGGGCGATTCCCCGGACCCGGGCGCCGGTGGTCAGGCCGAGCAGTGTCTGCGTGCAGACGCTCTTGCCCGATCCGGACTCGCCGACGATGCCGAGCGTGCGTCCGGCCTCGAGTTCGAAGGAGACGCCGCGCACCGCCTGGACGTCACCGTCGCTGGTACGGAAGGACACATGGAGGTCGGAGACCTCGAGAAGGCTCATTGCGCCTCGCAGCTCGATCACGGGCGGAGGGCTTCTGCCCCCCGGCCCGTTGGGCGTGGGGACATGCGGGCCCTGCCCGGCGCGGGGTCACCGCGCCGGGCAGGGTGGTGCGCTGCGCGTGGCTCAGCTGTTGGGCGAGAGCCAGACCTCGGTGATGTCGTAGTTCTGCGAGAAGAGCTCGAAGATCGCGTTGTGCACCCGGTCGGACCGGAACAGCGGCGTGTTCTGGGTCTCGAACGGGACGATCGCCGCGTCCTTCATGACCTGCTGGTCGGCCTGGTGCCACAGGGCGTCGGCGGAGGCCTGGTCGGGCGCCGCCATGGCCTGGTCGATCAGGCCGTTGGTGACGGTGCTGTTGTAGTCGCCCCAGTCGGTCGAGCCCGGGCCGTAGTTGCGGCCGTCGAAGAGGGGCTCCAGGTTGGCGCGGCCGTTGTTGCCGAACCAGTCCGGCACCCAGCCCGCCTCGGTGATGTCCCAGCTGCCCGCTTTGGCGGCGCTCGGCAGGTTCAGGTACTTGCCGTAGTAGTCGCCCTGGGAGACCGGGACGATCTGGGTGGTGACACCACAGGCCTTGAGGTCGGCCTGGACGGACTGGGCGACGGCCGGGTGCTTGCCGGCGTTGCGGGCCAGGTCCTTGAGGACCAGGCCGTTCGGGTATCCGGCGGCGGCGAGCATCGACTTGCACTTGGCCGCGTCGCCCTTGTGGTCCGGCGTCGGGTACGGGTCGTACTGCTGGTAGCCGAGGCTGCCCGGCGGGATGGCCTGGTCCAGCGGGGTGTTCAGCGAGGGACCGCCGTAGATCTGGCCGATGGCGACCTTGTCGATCGCGTACTCCAGCGCCTGACGCACCGCCGCCTTGCCGAGCGCGCCCTGGTTGCTCGGGCTCTGCTCGTTGAAGACCAGGAAGGGGTTGGTGCTGCCGGACGGGTAGATGCCCAGGCGCGCGTCCTTGCTCGCCTTCAGCGCCGGGACGGACGCGGTCGGCACGGAGGTGTCCCACTCCATGTCCGCGGTGCCGGCCTGGATCTGCTGCTGCACCGGGGCCTCGTCCTGGCCCTCGGTGATGGTGATGTGGTCGACGTAGGCGTCACGGACCGGGTCGGAGGCCTTGGTCCAGGCGGGGTTCCGGTCCAGCTTGATCGACTGGTTGGCCGTGTACGAGGTGATCTGGTACGGGCCGTCGGAGATCGTGTGGGTCCGGAAGTTCGCGTCGTCCGGCAGGTAGTCGAGGTACTCCACCGGCGCGGGCGAGGAGAACGGCATCGCCAGGATGTTGAGGAAGTCGTTGGCCTTCTTCACCAGCGTGAACTGGACGGTGCCGGCGTCCACGGCCTTGATGCCGGAGATGTCGTGGCTGTTGACGTAGGCCTTGATCGCCGGGATGGTCGGGCTGACCTTGGCGAAGCCGTCGCAGTACTCCTTGAAGCCCGCGATGACGCCCACGTAGTAACCGGGAGCGCCCACCGCGTTCGGCGTCGGGTTGCACAGCCGCTTCATGCCCAGCACCTCGTCCTGCGCGGTGACCGCGCGGGCCGGGCTGGTGTTCCACATCGCGTTGGTGCGCAGGTGGATGGTGTAGGTCAGGCCGTCCGCGCTGATACCGCCGTTGCCGGTGGTCGGGACGTCGCTCGCCAGGTCGGCGATGACGTTGGTGGCCTTGGACGCGTCCGTCGACGCCGGATACGTGAACAGCTGCCGCGTGTAGGCCCGTTCGAGGGTGTACGTGGCGGTGTAGTAGCCGCTGGCGGTGTCCAGGTGGTCGACGTCGCCGCTGCCGATCAGCTTGAGCGTGCCGCCCGTGGTGGGGGTTCCGGTGGCGTTGACGTTCGCCGCGTTGGCGTCGGAGGAGGTCCCCCCGGTCGGCCCGCCGGGGCTGGGCTTGCTGGACGAGGAGCAGCCTGCGGCTGCGAGCGCGACGCTCGTCAGCACGGCTCCCAGCGCCAGGGTGCGGGTTCTGCGGTTGGTGCGTGGCATGTGGAGCGCCTCCTGCGATCGATTTCCAGACGTTCGATGCACAAGTGGCGCCGTGGGGGCGGGGACTCGGAACGCGGGCGGGCGAAACCCCCCACGGCCGGGGCTCCGCTCAGGATCCACGACGTCGAGGTGCCCGGTGAGGCACCGTCAGTAATCTCGGGGCGCACCGACTTTCTGTCTACGGCGCGGACGCCATCGCAATCATGGTGTTATCAGATCGCCGCCAACTGTCACCCCGTCAGGTGCGGACGGCCTCGAGGGTGCGCGGCGCCTCGTCGTCCATCTCGAAGGCCAGCGGGAACGGGGCACGACCGGCCAGTCGGAACAGCCGGACGAGCCGGTGACGACGCACCGCTCGGGCTGCGCGCACCGAGTCGTTGTGGAACCTGCGCGCCATCGGCACCCGCCGTACGGCCTCCCCGAGCTCCACGAGCGCGTCCCCTCCGCCCGGCAGCGAGGTGAGTTCGTCCACCTGCTCCTGCTCCGCGAAGACGGCGCGCAGCGCCTGCGAGAGCTCGCTCTCGGCGACCTCCCGCTGCTCGTCCTGCGCGGTGCGGGCCGCGTGCGCGGCCTGGTACAGCACGATCGACGCGGCGGGGTCCAGCATCGTCGACGTCGCCAACTCCAGCGCGCCGGAGGCGCGCCGCAGCAGCTGCGCGTCCAGCGCGGCCCGCGCCGCGTCGATCCGCGCGTGCAGCCGGTCCAGCCGCCCGGCGGTCCAGCTCAGGTACAGCCCGAAGGCGACGACGACGAGGGCGATCCAGATCCATGTGCTCACAGGGTGTGACCCTATCTGGGCGGGAAGTTGCACTCCCCCAGGGGCGCGAGGAACTGCGCGAGAAACCCACCCGGGACGGATGGCCCCGCACGTTGAGGACCATCCGCACGCCGGTGGTTGCTCGCGCAGTTCCTCGCGCCCCTAGGGAGTGCAACTACCTGTCGCCGGTATAGACACCCGTCGGGCGGTGGCGGAGCGGGGGTGACTGGTACTCCTCCAGGGCGTGGGCGATCCAGCCGGCCGTGCGGGCCAGTGCGAAGACCGCCTCCTCGGCGTCCTGCGGGAAGCCGCACAGCTCGGCGAGGACCGCGAGGGCGAAGTCGACGCCCGGGAAGGTGCCGAGGCGCTCGCGGGCGAGCTCCGCCAACTCCCTTGCCACAGCCAGCAGTCCGCGCGGATCCGGGAGGTCGCCGAGGAGGCGGAGGAGCGCCCGCGCGCGCGGGTCACGGTCGCGGTAGAGGACGTGGCCGAAGCCGGGCACCGAGCCGGTGTCCCGCAGGGTCGCCGCCAGCGCCGTCACCGGATCGGTCTCCGCCGCGTGGACGAGGACGCGCCGGGCCAGCGCGCCCGCGCCGCCGTGGAGGGGGCCGTCGAGTGCCGCGAGGCCCGCGGTGACGACCGCGTACGGGTTGGCCCGGGTGGACGCGGCCAGGCGAGCCGCATACGTGGAGGTGGCGATGTCGTGGTCGGCGAGCAGCACCAGCGCCGCGTCCAGCGCCCGCACCCCCGGCTCGCTCGCGGGCGCCGCGCTCAGCCGGGCCCACAGCCGCGCGGCGACCCCCTCCCCCGACGGCAGCGCCCGCTCCGGGACACCGGCCAGCAGCGCGCCGACCAACGTGCGGCCGGTGGCGACCACGCTCTCCGGCCGCAGGTCGAGGCTGAGCGGATCGGCGACCGAGGCCGCCAGGACCGCCGCCTTGAACCGGTCCACCACGCGCGCCGTGCCCGGCAGCGCATCCGCGCACGCCCCCGCGGCGGCCGCGAGCGCGGCCGGCGGTGGCGCGAAGCGCGCCGTCGGCTCCTCGCGACCGGTCCACAGCCACACCGCCGTCGCCTCGAACGTCCACCGCTCGGCCAGGTGCGTCGCGTCGCGACCCCGGTAGAACAGCCGGTCGCCCTCCAGCAGGGTCAGCTCGGTGCGGATCGCCGGCCCCGAGGGCCGTTCGCCGCCGCGCGCGGGCTGCGCGTTGCGCTCCGCCAGAGCGTCGACGTCCGCCACGGCGAACAGGCTCCCCTTGCCGTCGGCGGCGCGCACCCGCGCGATCAACCCGCGACTGACATACGCGTACAGCGTCTGCGGCTTGACGCCGAGCCGCTCCGCCGCCTGCCGGGTGGTCAGCATGCCCTCGGCGACCATCGGGCCTCCATATATTGATTAGATCGATCAACGTTGACAACTATTGATCACTGCGACGACATTGGCAAGCATGAACTCCGTCATCGACCTCGAAACGACCGCCACCGACTACCGCGACTTCGCCCACGTCCACACCCGCGCCCACTCCCCTGCGTACGAGCGGATCAGTGCGGCCGTCGCCGAGTCCGAGGAGCTGCTGACACGCCTGGTCGCGCTGCCGCGGATCAAACGGCAGCCGAACCTGCTGCTCGCGGCTGTGCGGTACCTCGGCGGGCCCGCGGAGTCGGCCGAGGCGTTCGTCGAGTGGACCCTCGCCCACTGGGAGCCGGTCCGCGAGGTGATGCTGGCCCGCGCCACCCAGACCAACGAGGCCGGCCGCTGCGCGACCCTCCTCCCGCTGCTCGCGGCGCTGCCGCAGCCGCTGGCGCTGGTCGAGGTCGGCGCCTCGGCCGGGCTCTGCCTGCGGCCCGACCGCTACCGGTACCGCTACGACGGCGCGGAGGCGTTCGGCGCCGACAGCCCCGTCACCCTCGACTGCGCAACGACGGGCCCGGTGCCGCTGCCCGCGGCGCTGCCGCGGGTCGTGTCCCGCACCGGCGCGGACCTCAACCCGCTGGACCCCACCGACCCGGACGACACCCGCTGGCTGGAGAGCCTGGTCTGGCCCGGCCAGCAGCAGCGCCTGGACCGCCTGCGCGCGGCGCTGGCCGTCGCCCGCGACGAGCCGGCCCGCATCGTCCGCGGGGACCTCAACGCCCGCGTCGCGGAGCTGGTCGCGGCGGCTCCGGCCGGGTCCACGCCGGTGGTCTTCCACAGCGCGGTCCTCACGTACCTGCCGCCGGACGCGCGGGCCAGGTTCGTCGCGACGATGCGCGAGCTGCCGTGCCACTGGATCTCCAACGAGGCCCCGGGCGTCCTCCCGGAGATCGACGCCCGGCTGCCGCGGCCGGCGCCGACCGACCGCGGGGTGTTCGTCCTGTCCCTGGACGGCGAGCCGAAGGCCTTCACAGGACCGCACGGGGAGCGCCTCGACTGGCTCGACTGACCTGCACCGTCCAGGGGCGCGAGGAACCGCGCGACAAGCCACCTGGGCAGCAAGATCCCGAGTGGACAGGGCCATCCGCCTGGGGTGGGTTACTCACGCAGTTCCCCGCGCCCCTGGGGGTAGGGCAACTACAGGCCCAGACGTGAGCGCCAGCCGCCGGTGGGCTCCAGGTCGGTGACCGCGGCCGCGCCCGTGGCGACCGTCTCGTAGACCGCCAGGATGTCCGCGCCCACCGTGGACCAGTCGAAGCGCCGCACGTGGCGCGAGCCCGTGTCCCGCAGCGCCTCCCGTCGGGCCGGGTCCGCCAGCAGCCGCAGGACCGTCTTGGCCAGGGCCTCGGCGTCCTCCACGGGGAACAGCTCGCCGCTGGAGCCGCCGTCGAGGACCTGCCGGAAGGCGTCCAGATCGGAGGCGACCACCGGCGCCCGCGCCGACAGCGCCTCGACCAGGATGATCCCGAAGCTCTCGCCACCGGTGTTCGGCGCGACATACACGTCGACACTGCGCAGCAACCGCGCCTTGTCCTCGTCGGAGACCATCCCGAGGAAGGTGATCCGCTCGCGGACCGACGCCGGGAGGTCCTTGACGGCCTCCTCCTCGTCGCCCTTGCCGGCGACGATCAGCCGGACGCCGGGCCGTGCGGCCAGGATCGCGGGCAGCGCCTCCAGCAGGGTCGGCAGACCCTTCCGCGGCTCGTTGATGCGGCCGACGAAGCCGATCGTGTCGCCCTGCCACTCCTCGCGCGGCTCCGCGCTCGCGAAGAAGTCGACGTCGACACCGTTGGGGATGACCACCGCGTCACCGCCGAGGTGTTCCACCAGCGTCGTGCGCGCGTACTCGCTCACCGCGATCCGCGCGGAGATCTTCTCCAGCGCGGGCTGGAGGATCGGCTCGGCGGCGATCATCGCCCGCGAGCGCGGGTTGGAGGTGTGGAAGGTGGCCACGATCGGGCCGGACGCTGCCCAGCAGGCGAGCAGCGACAGGCTGGGAGTGGCCGGCTCGTGGATGTGCAGCACCTCGAACTTGCCCTCGTGCAGCCAGCGGCGCACCCGCGCGGCGGAGAGGAAGCCGAAGTTCAGGCGGGCCACCGAGCCGTTGTAGGGCACGGGGACGGCCCGGCCCGCCGAGGTGACGTAGGGCGGCACGGGGGTGTCGTCGTCGGCCGGGGCGAGCACGGAGACCTCGTGGCCGAGGCCGATCAGATGCTCCGCGAGGTCGCGGACGTGGAACTGGACGCCGCCGGGGACGTCCCAGGCGTACGGGCAGACGATGCCGATCCTCACGCCTGGGCCTCCACGGGTCGGGCGTCCGCGGTGGGCTGCTCCGGCCGCGGCTCCAGGTCGGCGAGCCAGAAGCGCTGGAGCATGTGCCAGTCCTCGGCGTGCTCGCGCACGCCCACGGCCCAGACGTCGGCCATGGCCTGCGTCATCGCGGCCGTCTTCTCGCGGCGCGTGCCCTCCTCGGGCACGAGGATCTCCTCGTGGACACGGCCCCGCATGGTCTTCGTCTCGTCGTACCAGAGCGTGACGGGCAGCAGCGCCGCGCCCGTCTGCGCGGCCAGTGCGGCCGGACCGGCCGGCATGCGGGTCTTCTCACCGAGGAAGTCGACCTCGATGCCGTTGGCGGAGAGGTCGCGGTCGCCGACCAGACAGACCAGCTTGCCCGCGCGCAGGCGCTTGGCGAGCGTCGCCATGGTGTGCGCGCCGCCGGTCAGCGGCAGCACCTCCATGCCGAGGCCCTCGCGGTAGGCGACGAAGGCGTCGAAGAGCTTCTCCGGCCTGAGGCGCTCGGCGACCGTCGTGAACGGGTAGCCGCGCACGACGACCCAGGCACCGGCCAGGTCCCAGTTGCCCATGTGCGGCAGCGCGAGGATGACGCCGCGCCCGGCGGCGAGGGTGTCGTCGAGGCGGTCGATGTGCTCGGGGGCGAAGGAGCCGCGGATCTTGTCCTTGCTCCACACCGGCATGCGGAAGGACTCGCACCAGTACCGCAGGTAGGAGCGCATGCCCTGGCGGCTGAGCGCCCGGATCCCGGCCTCGTCCAGGTCGGGGCGGACCCGCCGCAGGTTGGCCTCCAGGCGCAGCACGCTCTTGCCCTGCCGCTTCCACGCCATGTCGGCGATGCGGCGGAACAGCGCGTCGGCGGCCGGCTCGGGCAGCCGCTTGACCAGCCCCCAGCCCGCCGCGTAGGCAAGGTACGTCAGGTCGTCCTTGTTCACTGAACCTCCCCTGTGGTGCCGGGCACGGCGGCCTGGGCCGCCGTCAGCTCGGCCAGCTCGGCCGCCTCGCGGCGGACGGTCAGTACCCGCTGGAACACGGTGATCAGACTGCCGACGGCGACCAGCCACAGCACGACCGGCAGCAACCACTGCACGCCCGGCACGCCGAACTGGTGCAGACCGGCGACCCCGGCCGCGACCAGCGTGCCCACCAGCCGCTCGGCGCGCTCGACGACGCCGTTGACGTCGCACTTGAGCCCGAGGCTCTCGGCGCGGGCCTTGCTGTAGGACACCACCTGGCCGCTCGCCAGGCAGAACAGCGTCACGGCGCAGAGCAGCAGGTTGTCGCCCTTGCCCGCGTACCACATGGCGATACCGCCGAAGATCGCGCTGTCGGCGACCCGGTCCAGGGTGGAGTCCAGGAACGCGCCCCACGGGCCCGAGCGCCCGGCCTGGCGGGCCATGTTGCCGTCGACCAGGTCGGAGAAGACGAACGCCGTGATGACGATCGTGCCCCAGAAGAAGCTCCCGCGCGGGAAGAAGACCAGCGCTCCGGCCACCACCCCGGCGGTACCGACCAGGGTGACCGCGTCCGGGCTGACGCCCCTGCGCAGCAGGAAGGCCGCCAGAGGGGTGAACACGCGGGTGAAGAAGGCTCGGGCGTATTTGTTGAGCATGGGTCTTCCGACCGCTCCGTTTCAGGCAGGTTCTCGGCGCATGCACCGTGGTCCAGGTGAGCGTCATGCTATCGGGCCGACTCCACCTGACCGGCGTATGGACCTGCGGCGAACAGAGTGGGAGGCTCCAAAGTACCGCGGGTGACCTGCGTCACATCACGGACCCATCCTCACCCGGCGCGGCCCCGTGGCGTCTCTGCAGCACGCGTGCGGGAGGAGATGGAAGATCATGGGTGACAAGACAGGACATGCCCCGGGAGCCGCCGGCAGGGCACCGTCGGCCGACCGGCCCGAAGACATTCGGAACGTGGTGCTGGTCGGCCACAGCGGAGCGGGAAAGACGACGATCGCCGAAGCCCTCGCCCTGGCCACGGGGGCGATCAACCGGGCGGGCAAGGTCCAGGACGGGACCACCGTCTCGGACTACGACGAGATCGAGCACCGCCAGCAGCGCTCGGTCCAGCTCTCCCTCGTCCCGCTGGAACACGCGGGATTCAAGATCAACCTGCTGGACACCCCCGGCTACGCCGACTTCACCGGCGAGCTCCGGGCGGGACTGCGGGCCGCCGACGCGGCCCTCTTCGTCGTCCCGGCCAACGAGGACATCGACGGCAGCACCCGCGGCCTGTGGGACGAGTGCGCGGCCGTGAACATGCCCCGCGCCCTGCTGGTCACCAAGCTGGACGCACCCCAGGCCGACTTCGACACCACCGTCGAACGCTGCCGCGAGGCGTTCGCCCTCGACGCGCCCGAGTCGATCCTGCCGCTCTACCTGCCGCTGCGGGAGGGCGCCCCCGGCTCCGACGGCGAACCCACCGTCACCGGCCTCGTCGGCCTGCTCAGCCGGCACACCTACGACTACACGACGGGCAAGCGCGTCGAGGCCGAGGCGGGCAGCGAACTCGCCGACGCGATCGAGGCCGAGCGGGGGCGGCTGATCGAGGCCGTCATCACCGAGAGCGAGGACGAGACGCTGATGGACCGCTACCTCGGCGGCGAGTCCATCGACACCAAGACCGTGATCGACGACCTGGAGAGCGCGGTCGCGCGCGGCCACTTCCACCCCGTCATCGCCGTCCTGCCGGCGGCCGAGGGCTCCAAGGAGGGCGTCGGCACGGCGGAGCTGCTGGAGCTGATCACCTCCGCGTTCCCCTCGCCGGTCGAGCACGTCACGCCCGTCCACGAGGGCGAGGAGGCGCTCGCCTGCGACCCCGCGGGGCCGCTGGCCGCGCAGGTCCTGAAGGTCACCAGCGACCCCTACGTCGGCCGCCTGACCCTGTGCCGGATCTTCTCCGGCACGCTGCGCCCCGACGGCCAGGTCCACATGGCCGACGCCGACACCGACGAGCGCGTCGGCGCGCTGTCCTCCCCGTTCGGCAAGACGCTGCGGCCCGTCGCCCAGGCGGTCGCGGGCGACATCGTCTGCGTGGCCAAGCTCGCCCACGGCTCGACCGAGGACACCCTGAGCCTGCCCGACCACCACGTCGGCCTCGACCACTGGGCTCTTCCCGAGCCGCTGCTGCCGGTCGCCATCGCGGCCCACAGCAAGGCCGACGAGGACAAGCTCTCCCAGGGCCTGGCCCGCCTCGCGGCGGAGGACCCGACCCTGCGCCTGGAGCAGAACCCGGAGACCCGGCAGCTCGTCCTGTGGTGCATGGGCGAGGCCCACGCGGACGTCATGCTGGAACGCCTGCGCGGGCGGTTCGGCGTGCACATCGACACCGTCGACTACGTGGTCCCGTTCCGCGAGACGATCGCGGGCCCCGCGACGGGCCGTGGCCGGCACGTCAAGCAGTCCGGCGGGCACGGGCAGTACGCGATCTGCGAGATCCAGATCGAGCCGCTGCCGACGGGCGCGGGCTTCGAGTTCGTGGACAAGGTGGTGGGCGGCGCGGTCCCGCGCCAGTTCATCCCCTCGGTGGAGAAGGGCGTCCGCGCGCAGCTCGCCCGGGGCGTCGCGGCGGGCTTCCCGCTGGTGGACGTTCGGGTCACCCTGGTCGACGGCAAGGCCCACTCGGTCGACTCCTCGGACGCCGCGTTCCAGACGGCGGGCGCGCTGGCCCTGCGGGAGGCCGCCGCGAACAACGTGCGGCTGCTGGAACCGGTGGCGGAGGTCCACGTGCTCGTCCCGGACGAGTACGTGGGCGCGATCCTCAGCGACCTGAGCAGCCGCCGCGGCCGGGTCCTGGGCACGGAGCCTGTCGGCACGGGCGGTCGGACCGCGGTCCACGCGGACGTCCCGGAACTGGAGATCATCCGCTACGCGGTCGACCTCCGCAGCCTCAGCCACGGCGCTGGAAGCTTCACCAGGGCCTACGCCCGCCACGAGACCCTGCCGGAGGCGATCGCCACGAAGGTGCTGAAAGCCGCCGAGAAGTAGTTGCACTCACCTCAGGGGCGCGGGGCCGTGCTGATGCGCGGCTCCGCCGCGTGCGCGCGAGCGGGTCACCGAAGCTCCCGCAGGTGGTTGCGCTACCCAGGGGCGCGGGGAACTGCGCGAACAACCCACCCGAGGCGAATGGCCCTGAACACGCGGGATCTGCCCACACGGGGTGGCTTGTCGCGCAGTTCCCCGCGCCCCTGAGGTGAGTGCGACTACCGCTTGATCGCGCAGGCGGGGGTGCCGCCGGGGAGGCGTTCACGGTTGGCGGAGACGAGGCGGTAGACCGCCTCCGCGAGGGCGTGGACGCCGGGGAGGCGCATCGCCGCGCCCAGGACGTTCCACGGCAGGCGCCGCTGCCGCAGCAGCACCTTGGCCACCGCGTCCGCGCCGCCGTAGACCGTGCCGGTGGGGGTGATCCACAGGACCTCCCGCTCCGCGCGCTCGCGCGAGACCGCGCCCGCGGTGAACTCCGCGAGGGTGTCCATCTCCGCGAACTGGAAGGGGACGGCCGCCCAGCCGTCCGTGCCCAGGAGCCGCTCGCCGAACCGCACGGTGGACGTGCAGAACGCGCAGTCGCCGTCGAAGACGAGCAACGGTGTGCCCGGAGTGATGTCCATGCGGACATTCTCGCAGGTCCCCCCGAGCCTCACCCTGGGGCAACCCGCTGACATGGTGTGATCGTCAGCGATACGCTGGCACCGCACGCCCGTTGACACGCCTTCAGGGGAGGAAGCGCGACGATGAGCGATGGACCCTTCGGGCCCCAGGTGCTCCGTACCGATCCCTCACCGGGGTACGGAGCCACCACCTCCCTGTCCTCGATGGCCTACCGCGACGGCGACTTCCAGCAGCTCGTCGACCTGCACCCGGAGACCAAGTCCAAGCCGGGGCGCATCAAGCTGCTCTCGCCCAATCTGGGCGAGGCCTTCTGCGAGGCGCTGATCGCCCGCACGCTGGGCGGCAAGCGCAAGCCGATCGTGCCGTCCTACGGGGTGCAGCCCCGCATCGTCGTCGAGCACGCGCTGGAGGCGGAGGACGTCCGGCACCAGCGCGACAAGCAGCTGACGCTGGTGTCGCTGGTCTTCGGGCTGCTCTTCCTGCCGGGGACGCTGCTGTGGCTGCTCGTGTTCGAGCTGGCCCGGCGCGCGCCGCAGAAGAGCCGGGAGCTGACGCAGAACTTCGGCATCGTCGTGGTGGTGCTGATCGCGGGGCTGCTCGCCTGGCGGCCCGGGTCGGTCACCGGCGTGTGGGGCCTGTACCTGCGGGTGATGACGATCGTGCCGCTGGTCGGCTGGTACCTGGCCCGGCGGATCTGCCTGAACACCGCGCAGAAGCTGCGCGACCGCTGGAACGGCCTGCTGGAGGGGACGGCCATGGGGCCGACCGTGCCCGGCGCCGTCCCCAAGGGCCCGGACGACCACAAGGCGGAGAACCAGCGGCAGCGCCTCGCCGAGCTGCTGGCCGAGCAGGACACCAACATCGGCCACTACGCCGGACCCAAGGGCATCCTGGGGCTGGGGCCGCGCTGGGCGTCGTGGAGCCTCGCGGAGCAGATGGTGCCCGCCGCCGGGCACCAGGAGATCCGGCCGTTCCACAACTACGACGTGGTCAGGAAGATCGAGGAACGGCTGCACCGGTTCGGCCGCAGTGTGGTCGCCGAGGGCGGCATCCCGCACGTGATCGTCGACCACTGGGTACTGCTGCCGATCGGCGAGAGCGCGGACGAGATCTCCCGGCCCGCCGGTCCGGTCATGGACGGCCACCGGATGCGGCCCTTCTCGGTGACCGAGCTGGCCGACAAGCAGACCTTCGGCTCCGGGCCGCGCCACTACGTGGGCGCGCAGTTCGTGCTCTGGGACGGCCAGTTGGTCATCACCCTGATGGCGACGGTCACCGTCCTGCACGACACGCTCCGGATCGAGGTGACCGGACACGCGCTCGGGCCGGTGCACAGCCTGTTCAGCAAGAAGGCCAAGCCGGAGGAGAAGACCGTCAAGAAGACGGTCAAGTTCTGGGAGGACCAGACCTTCCAGCTCCCGATCGTGAACAACGCCGAGGTGGTGCGGCTCGCCACCCGGGCGCCGTTCACCTGGCACCAGCCGCTGCTGAACCACCTCGGCGGGTCGGTCAAGCTGCCGGAGCCGTTCGGCCTGCGGCACGCCTGGGCCACCCGCCCGTGGGGCCACCGCTTCATGGCCGACGACGCGATCCGGGTGGCCACGCCGTTCCTGCGCGCGTGCCACGCGGCCACGATGGACCTGCTCAAGGACCACGACGTCGACCTCGAACGCTTCCAGAACCGCTCGCTGCTGCTCGGCGCCGAGGTCCAGAGCGTGCGTCCGGGCAAGCCCGACGTCTACGACGCGGACTGAGCGGCGCGCCACCGCCGTTCGGCACGGCGGTGTTCACCGCGCTGCTCCCGCTCGCGGGCGCGCTCCACCTGCTCACGACGACCGCGTGGACTCCGTGAGCGCACCCTGCTGATGGAGCGGCTAGGGCTGCTCCGGCCAGGCGTCGGCGATGAGCTTGCGGGTGTCGCCGAGCATCTGCGGGAGCACCTTGACGTGCCCGACGACGGGCATGAAGTTGGTGTCGCCGCCCCACCTCGGGACCACGTGCTGGTGCAGGTGGGCGGCGATACCCGCGCCGCCGGCGGAGCCCTGGTTGATGCCGATGTTGAAACCGTGGGCCCCGGAGGCGGCCCGCAGGGCGGTCATGGCCTGCTTGGTGAGCTCGGCGATCTCCGCCGTCTCCTCTGCCGTCAGCTCGGTGTAGTCGGCGACGTGCCGGTACGGCACGGCCATCAAGTGGCCGCCGTTGTACGGGTACTTGTTGAGCACGGCGTAGGCGTGCACGCCCCGGCGGACGACCAGGCCGTCCTCGTCCGTCATGGACGGGATCGCACAGAACGGGCAGCCGTCGTCCGGCAGGGGGCCGGTGGGCTTGGACTCACCCTGGATGTAGGCCATCCGGTGCGGGGTCCACAGGCGCCCGAACCCGTCGGGAACGCCCACTCCGTGCTGCTGCTCCGGCTCCGTCGTCATGCTGATCAGCATAGACGTGAGGGCGGTCCCGTCGAGACCGCCCTCACCTACTCAGTGCCTGCTCACACCTGGCTGCTTCTCACACCTGCACCCGGCGCTCCACCACGTCGACCAGTTTGGCCAGGGCGTCGGCGCGCGGGACGCCGTTCTCCTGGGAGCCGTCGCGGTAGCGGAAGGAGACCGTACCGGCCGCCATGTCCTCGTCGCCGACGATGACCATGAACGGGGTCTTCAGCTTCTGGTGGTTGCGGATCTTCTTCTGCATCCGGTCGTTGGAGGCGTCCACGTCCACCCGCAGCCCCTTGGCCTTCGCCTCGCGGGCGAACTCCTGGAGGTACTCGATGTGCGCGTCACCGATCGGGATGCCGACGGCCTGGACCGGGGCGAGCCACGGCGGCATGGCGCCGGCGTAGTGCTCCAGCAGGACCGCGAAGAAGCGCTCGATCGAGCCGAACAGCGCGCGGTGGATCATGACCGGCCGCTGGCGCGAGCCGTCGGGCGCGGTGTACTCGAGGTCGAAGCGCTCCGGCAGGTTGAAGTCGACCTGGATGGTCGACATCTGCCAGGTGCGGCCGATCGCGTCCTTGGCCTGGACGGAGATCTTCGGGCCGTAGAACGCGGCGCCGCCCGGGTCGGGGGTCAGCGGCAGGCCCTGCTTCTCGGCGGCCTTGCGCAGCGTCTCGGTCGCCTCCTCCCAGACCTCGTCCGACCCGATGTACTTCTCCGGGTCCTTGGTGGAGAGCTCCAGGTAGAAGTCGTTGAGGCCGTAGTCGCGCAGCAGGTCCAGCACGAAGGTCAGCAGCGAGTCGAGCTCGTCCGCCATCTGCTCCTTGGTGCAGTAGATGTGCGCGTCGTCCTGGGTGAAGCCGCGAGCACGGGTCAGGCCGTGGACGACACCCGACTTCTCGTACCGGTACACCGTGCCGAACTCGAACAGGCGCAGCGGCAGCTCACGGTAGGAGCGGCCACGGGCGTCGAAGATCAGGTTGTGCATCGGGCAGTTCATGGGCTTGAGGTAGTAGTCCACGCCCTCGTCGAGCTGCATGGGCGGGTACATGCCGTCGGCGTACCAGTCCAGGTGGCCCGACTTCTCGAACAGGGTGCCCTTGGTGGCGTGCGGGGAGTAGACGAACTCGTAGCCCGCCTCCTCGTGCCGCTTGCGCGAGTAGTCCTCCATGGAACGGCGGATGATGCCGCCCTTGGGGTGGAAGACCGCGAGGCCGGAGCCGATCTCCTCGGGGATCGAGAACAGGTCGAGCTCGGAGCCGAGCTTGCGGTGGTCGCGCTTCTCGGCCTCCTCCAGGAAGTCGAGGTACGCCTTCAGCTCGTCCTTGGACGGCCAGGCGGTGCCGTAGATGCGCTGGAGCATCGGGTTCTTCTCGCTGCCGCGCCAGTACGCGGCGGCGTTGCGCATCAGCTTGAAGGCCGGGATCAGGCGGGTGCTGGGCAGGTGGGGACCGCGGCAGAGGTCCTTCCAGCACAGCTCGCCGGTCTTGGCGTCCAGGTTGTCGTAGATGGTCAGCTCGCCGCCGCCCACCTCGACGTTCGCGCCGTCCTCGGTGGACGCGGAGCCCTTGAGGCCGATCAGCTCCAGCTTGTACGGCTCGTTCGCGAGCTCCTCGCGGGCGGCGTCCTCGGTCACCACGCGGCGCTGGAAGCGCTGGCCGCGCTTCTGGATCTCCTGCATCTTCTTCTCGATGACCTTGAGGTCCTCGGGAGTGAACGGCTTCTCGACGTCGAAGTCGTAGTAGAAGCCGTCCTTGATCGGCGGGCCGATGCCGAGCTTGGCGTCCGGGAAGACCTCCTGCACGGCCTGGGCCATCACGTGCGCGGTGGAGTGGCGCAGGATGTTGAGGCCGTCCTCGCTGGTGAGCTCGACGGGCTCGACCTCGTCGCCGTCCTGGACGACGTAGGTGAGGTCCTTGAGCTCGCCGCCGACCTTGGCGGCGATGACGGCCCGCTCGCCCTGGAAGAGCTCGGCGGCCGTCGTGCCCGTCGTCACCACGCGGTCTTCCCGATCGGGTTCGCGACTGATGACCACACGGACGTCCGACACCGGACTCTCCTGACTCTCGGTACCTCTGGAAGGACAGCAGGAATGCTGCGATCACGATGGTACCGGCGCGAGGCGTTGCACCATCCAGGGGCGCGGGGAGAACCGTGCGCACGGGCGGCGAGTTGCACTCCCCCAGGGGCGCGGGGCTCTGCCCGAGCAACCCGCCGCAGGCGGATGGCCCTGAACACACGGGGCCCGACCGCACTGGGTGGCTTGTCGCGCACGCAGTTCATCGGGCAGAGCCTCGCGCCCCTGGGTCGTGCGACTGGCTGCGGGAGCGAGAAGTTCAGTCGGTCTCGTCCTCGCCCTCGGGGGCGGCCGCGCCGGCGCGGAGGCGGAGCATCTTGGCGACGCGCTCGCGTTCCGCCTCGTCCAGTTCGACCAGGGTGACCTGGCCGGCGCCCGCCACGCGGCGGAAGCCGCCCTTGCGTTCCAGCCGCCCCCGCAACCGGATGGGCGTCCCCTCCAGATGCGCGCTCACGGCGACCCGGTAGTCCGCGTCGCCGAGACGCACCCGCACCTCGTCGACCTCCGCGCCGCTCAGGACGCGCACCCGGACGACACCCTCGCCGCCCGGCACCGCCCGCTTCAGGCGCACCACCGCGCCGGTCAGCTCGACGTCCACCGCAGGCTCGCTGCGCTCCAGCCGCGCGGCCGCCGCCTCCAGCGCGGGCAGGTCGCCGGGTGAGAACTCCACCGCGGGACGCCGGCTGCCGAAGCCCGGCGGCGGGCCGACCTGTGCGGACCAGTGCAGGCTGATCCGCGCGCCCTCGCTGCCGCGCACCAGGTGGACCACGGACGAGATCAGCTCGTGGCTGAGCCCGAGCCGGACGCCGTTGTCGAAGGCCTCCGTGGCGCCCGTCGCCCGCTGCAGGTCGACCGCCTCGCGCAGCGCCTCCAGGGCGAGGACGAGGGTGCTCGCGGCGGGGCGGTCGGTGGGGGCCGGGGTGTACGCGGTGAGCAGTCCCGCGCCGGTGCCGGGGGCGACCACCAGGACGCGGTCGAGGAAGCGGGCGGCGTAGCGGTCCAGGCGCGCGCCGAAGTACGCGCAGCGGGCCCGCCCGGCCTTCGCCGCGGCGGCGAGCATCGCGGTGGCCGCCTCGCGCAACTCGGTCTCGCTGCCCCAGGGGACCGCGCCGCCGACGCCGGGCACCTCGCGGCGCCAGTGGATCTCGTCGCCGGGCACGAGCAGCGCGGCCAGGACGGCCCGCGCGGACGGGACGCCGGAGCGGGCGAGGCTGTGCAGGCTCTCCTCCAGCAGGTCGACGCTGTCGTCGAAACCCCGGTCGGCGGGGACGAGCAGGCTGGTGTCCGGCTCCTGGTCGTCCGGGGGCGACCAGCGGCTGTAGCGGCCGCCCGCGCCGCCGCGGCGGATCCAGCCGTGCCGGGCCAGCAGGGTGGTCAGCACGTCGGGGTCGACCCGGGTCGCGTCGGGGACGGCGGGTTCCTCGGCCGTGGTCCGTTCGGCGTCCGCGAGGGACGTGCGTGCTCCGCCCGCGCGTACGGCGGCGCGCGCGACCGGGGTCACCTCATCTGCCGTGGTGTCACGCCGACTGGCTGTCACGCCTTCGCCTCCCGCGCCGGTGGGTGCCTGAACCGCAACCGCGTAGCGGCCGCCTCTCGGCGGCCCGGTGCCCTGGGCCTCGATCGCTCAGGGCCGTTCGCCCGCCCCCACACGCGCCATGATGGCGCACAGCGCGCGATCGTCGAAGACCTGCTGAGTCGGTATCCGGACATTCGTCCGCCGCCTGCCGGTGACCGGATGGCCGGCCAGGTTGACCCAGTAGCAGCAGTGCCGCAGCTCCAGCCGGTCCGGGCGGGCCAGCAGCCACTGGTCGACCTCGCGCGGGACCAGCATCACCACGAGGATCTTGTGCACGGCGACCCGTGGGTGGGCGAGTTTGCGCAGGTGCTCGTTGTCGAGCGTGAAGCTGAAGGCGGGTCCGGCCGGATTCGGCGCGATCTGGTAGGTGCACTTCAGCTGGACCTTGATGGTCACCTCGTCGTCCTCGATGTGCAGCGTGCTGCCGTGACTGAGGTGCCAGTCGATGCCGTTGTCGGGAAAGGGTGAGGCCAGCGCGCAGCCCGCCGCCGCGGCCACCGCGTGGAGGTAGCCGACCTGCAGCGTCTCCATGCAGGAGGTCACGGCCAGTTGGCCGCGCAGGGTGCGCCCGTCGTCCGGTCGCTCGGCCGGCTCGGGCAGGGAGAATGCCATCACTGCCGCTCTCGGTCTGGGCGACGGGATACCCGTCCGGTCCCGAACGCCCCGTCAACTTCGGTCTTTCCAAGGCGCGGTGGCATGAAACGGCAAGAGACCCGCAGAAAGGAGGATTGGACGCGGAAAGTGACCGGGTATCACCCGATCGTGAGCACTTCGCGGTCCGGCCGGGACCGCGGGGACAGGGAGACGCACGGCAGGGGGTCGGGGATGACGCTCTGGTACGAGGGGCCGCTGGCCTCCTTCGACACCGAGACGACCGGGGTGGACGTCGAACGCGACCGGATCGTGACGGCCGCGCTCGTGGTCCAGGAGGAGCCGGGCGGGCCACTGCGGCGGCAGGACTGGATCGTCGATCCCGGTCTGCCGATTCCGGCGCAGGCCACGGCCGTGCACGGCCTGACGGACGCCTGGGCGCGGGAGCACGGCCGCGCGCCGGGCGTGGCGGTGGAGGAGATCGCGCGGGCGCTGGCCGAAAACGCGCGGGCGGGCCGTCCGCTGGTGGTGATGAACGCGCCGTACGACCTCACCCTGCTCGACCGGGAGCTGCGCCGGCATCGGGGACTGACGCTCACTCAGTACACGTCCGGCTGTCCGCTGCTGGTGGTCGACCCGTGGGTGCTGGACCGCCATGTCGACCGCTACCGCAAGGGCCGCCGCACCCTGACCGCCCTGTGCGGGCACTACGGCATACCGCTGACGGACGCCCACGACGCGGCGGCGGACGCGACCGCGGCACTGGAGCTGTCGCGGGCGATAGGCCGTCGGCACCGCGGCACGCTGGAGGGGTTGAGCGCCGCCGAGCTGCACCTGCGGCAGGCGGTCTGGCACGCGGCCCAGGCGCGCGGCCTGGAGCAGTGGTTCGCCCGCAGCGGCACCCCGACCCGGGTCGAACGGGCCTGGCCGATGCGGCTGCCGCTCGAGCAGGCGGCATGAGGCCACTGCCGCAGAACGACTGAAGGCCCCTCAACTGAGGGGCCTTCAGGTGCTGCACGGGTGGGCGATACTGGTTTCGAACCAGTGGCCTCTTCGGTGTGAACGAAGCGCTCTCCCACTGAGCTAATCGCCCGGGCACGCAGAGAACATTAGCACCGCCTGGGCCGATGCCGAAAAATCGACGTCTTCCCCGGGCGCTTCGCCTCGAACGATTCGAACACCAGTGCTACCGTCGAAGCATGCCCACCGTGCTCGTCCTGATCGACGCGCAGCGCGACATGCTGCTCACCCCTTCCGTCTCCGCCGCCCTGCGCGCACTGCTCAGCCGCGCCCGCAACGAGGGCGCGCCGGTGCTGCACCTGCGGACGGGCGGGCACGAGCTGCTCTTCGGATCCTGGCCGCAGGAGCAGGTCATCGAGCACGGCGCCGACGACGCCTTTCTCGGCTCGGCACTGACGGACGCGCTGCCGGCCGGCTGCCGGGTGGCACTGGCGGGGGTCTGGAGCGAGGAGGCGGTGCGCGCCACCGCGCTCGGCGCGCTCAAGCGCGGCTACCGCGTCGTTCTGCTCTCCGGCGCGCACGAGGGTTACGCCCCGGACGCGGCCGCCCGCGTCGAGCACGAGCTGGCGACGCTCGGCGCGGTGATCGCGGGCGCGGACGGGCTGCCCTTCGGCTGAGGACTGCTCCGACCGGGCGAACTTGCCGAACGCAGAAGGCCCGCAGGTCGTTGACCTGCGGGCCTTTGCATCCGGGTGGGCGATACTGGGTTCGAACCAGTGACCTCTTCGGTGTGAACGAAGCGCTCTCCCACTGAGCTAATCGCCCGGGTGCAGGGAAAACACTACCGCATGCCGAACCGTGCTCCTGCACGTCAGGCGTCCGGCAACCCGAGTGGCTGAAAACAGGCCACATATCCGTCCTTGGACGACCGATTCGGCCCGTCTGGGACAGGAATCCGTGACGGGTGTGACACCTGTGACAGATGGGCTGGATGGGGTACTGGCAGCGCACTAATCCGGACAGACGGGTTTACACCGGGCCTGAGGGTGGGATGGTCCGTTCGCCGACGTGCGATCCCCGAGCGCACACTGAGCGAAAGGCCTTGGCGCTTATGAACACCACGGTCAGCTGCGAGCTGCACCTGCGCCTCATCGTGTCGAGCGAGTCTTCCCTCCCCGTTCCGGCGGGGCTGCGCTACGACACGGCCGACCCCTATGCCGTGCACGCCACCTTCCACACGGGCGCCGACGAGACCGTCGACTGGGTGTTCGCCCGCGACCTCCTCGCGGAGGGGCTGCACCGGCCGACCGGGACCGGCGATGTCCGCGTGTGGCCGTCACGCAGCCACGGACAGGGAGTCGTCTGCATCGCCCTGAGCTCTCCGGAAGGAGAAGCCCTGCTGGAGGCCCCGGCGCGTGCGCTGGAGTCCTTCCTCAAGCGCACCGATGCCGCCGTCCCTCCGGGGACGGAGCACCGCCACTTCGACCTGGACAGGGAGCTGAGCCACATCCTGGCCGAGAGCTGAGGCGCCGGCGCCCGACCGCACTGCCAGCGGGCCTGGGCGTCCGGAAGTCCGCATACCGCACTCACTCATGCGCAGGCGTACCGACTCGGGGGCGCGCCGCGCAGCACGGCACGACGCCGCGACCGGACCGGTCGCGGCGTCGTCGTCTGTGCGCCCGCACACGTGCTCGGCCCCGGACTCGGCGTGGACATGAACCACTTCCCGCCGTGGGCTGTAGAGTCTGCGCAACCAGTCGCGCCCCGTCGCGCCACGTACGGACGAGCCAGGAGCCCCGCCGTGCTGATCACCCACGACACCGAGTGCGCACTCGACGTGCTGGTGGAACTGCTCAACACCGCCCCCCAGGCCTGCGGCCACGAGGGACTGCCCGATCTCCCCGCCCTGCGCGGCTTCGTCGTCCGCCGCGAGCTGAGCGACGTCGGCCAGCTGACCCCGGGAGACCTGGAGGCCGTCCGCCGACTGCGCCGGCGCTTCTGGGACGTCCTCGACGCCACGAGCACCCGGGACGCCGCGGAGCTGCTCAACGCGATGATCGCCCGCGCCGGGACCACCCCGCGGCTGACCGACCACGACGGCCACGACTGGCACGTCCACTACTTCGCGCCCGGCGCGGCCCTCGCCGACCGGCTGGCCGCCGAGTCCGGGATCGCCCTGTCCCTGGTGATCGTCGCCGGGGAGCGCGAGCGGCTGCGCCACTGCGAGGCACCGGACTGCGTGCGGGTCTTCGTCGACCTCTCCCGCAACCGTTCCCGCCGCTACTGCGACAGCCGTACCTGCGGCAACCGCCTGCACGTCGCCGCCTACCGGGCGCGCCAACGCACCGCCCCGCCCGTCGCGGCCGAACGCGGCGTCGGCGTCGGTTCGTGACACCGGACTCCCCCGCCGTCCCGCAGGACGACGTCCCCCAGGGCGATGTCCCGCAGGGCGGCGGCGCGGAGTCCGTCCGGTCGCTGGAGCTCTTCTTCGACCTGGTCTTCGTCTTCGCGATCACGCAGATCGCCACGGTCCTGGTCGAGCACCCGAACCCCGGTGGCCTGGCCAGGGCCGCGCTGCTGCTGGCGATCACCTGGTGGATGTACGGGGGCTACGCCTGGCTGACGAACGCCCTCGACCTGGACCGCACCGGCCCCCGGCTGATGCTGCTCCTCGGCACCGCCGGCTTCTTCGTGATGTCGCAGGCCGTTCCGCGCGCCGTCGGCCCCGGGCCGTGGGCCGTCGTCTTCGGCGCCGCCTACCTGGTGGTGGTCCTGGTGCACTTCTTCGCCTTCCAGGGCACCTCGGGGCAGCGCGGCATCCACCGGATCGGCCCGTACAACCTGGCCAGCGCGCTGGTCGTGCTGGCGGCCGGATTCGTGGCCCCGGAACAGCGCGTCTGGGTCTGGGCCCTGGCCGGCCTGATGGAGTGGGTGACGCCGTGGCTCTCCGGCGTCGGCGGGTTCACCGTGGGCGTCGGCCACTTCGTCGAACGGCACGGCCTGGCCGTGATCATCGTGCTCGGCGAGTCCGTCACCGAGGTCGGCGCCGCCGCGAGCCACCTCGACGACCTGACGACCGTGCTGGTCGGCTCCCTGCTGGCGCTCGCCGCCAGCGCGGCCCTGTGGTGGCTCTACTTCGACCGCGAGGAGGAGGCCAGCGCCGCGCTGCTGGAACGTGTCCCCGCCGAGGAGCGGCCGCGCGCGGCGCTGTGGTCCTTCGGCTACGCCTACCTGTTCCTGATCCTCGGCATCGCCGTCGCGGCGGTCGGCATGCAGAAGGCCATCGACTCGTTCCGGCATCCGCTGCACGGACTGCCCGGCGCGCTGCTCCCGCTGGGCGTCGCCCTCTACCTGGCAGCCCTGGCCGCGTTCCACCGCGCCCTGGCTGGCGACTGGCCCCGGCGCCGCCTGGTCACGGCCGCCGCGGTCCTCGCCGCCGGCGTCCCGGCACTGCGCTGGTCCAGCGGCGGCACGGCCCTGGCCGTGACCACGGCACTGCTGGCGGGCCTGGTCTGCTGGGAGAGCGCCGCTCAGCGCGGCGCGGCGCTCAGATCCCGCGACGCTTGAGGATCTCCTCCACGTCGGAGAAGTCGCCGAGGTCGGCGGTCGGTGCGCTGCCCTTGGCCGGCAGTGCGGCCCCGGCGGGCCGCCCCGGCGGCGCGCTCGGCGCTCCGCCCTTCGCGGGCACCTGACCCTGCTCCTTCCCGCGCCGACGACCGCGGCCGAACCGGACGCCCGTCGAGAGCAGGATGAGCACGGTGCCGCAGAGCATGGCGACACCCACCCAGACCTTGGGGTCGAAGACGAGGTGCGTGGCCCAGTTCGCGAGCGTCGTGCCGATGTTCCGGAAGACGGTGACCAGGCCCGTCAGGTACAGGCCCGTCGGGACCAACGCGACCGCGAGCCAGCGCAGCCCGGCCCGCATCCGGCCCCGGCTCGCCGTCAGCACCGCGATGACGACACCGAGGGCCGAGAGTGCCATGCAGATGATCGCTGTCATGATCGTGCTCTCCTTGTGCGGCTCCGCTGCAATTCCATCCTTCCCGAAATGGGAGACTTTCGAGCATGACCGAAAGTTCCGCGCGCCGAACCGTCGAGTTCTGGTGCGACCTCCAGTGCCCCGACTGCGCGACCGCCCTCGACGACGTGCGGGCGCTGCGCGCCGCGCACGGCGACAGCATCGACCTCGTGCTGCGGCACTTCCCGCTGGAGAAGCACAAGTTCGCCTTCGCGGCGGCGGAGGCCGCGGAGGAGGCCTTCGCCCAGGGCCGGGGCTGGCCCTACGTCGAGGCGCTGCTCGGGCGTCTGCCGGAGCTGGAGCGCGGCGGCACCGGCTTCCTCGCCGCGCTCGCCACCGAACTGGGCCTGGACGGCGAGGAGCTGGACACGGCGCTGATCGACGGCCGGCACAGCTTCACGGTCGAGGCGGACCACGCCGAGGGCAAGGCGATCGGCGTCAAGGGCACGCCCACGTACGTGGTGGCGGGCAAGCTGCTGGACGGCTCGAAGAGCCAGGACGGGCTCCGGGGCCGGATCGACGAGCTGCTGGGCTGAGGGCAGCCGCTCGGCTACGAGAGCGGCTTGGCGAAGGCCCAGCGGTAGGTCCGGTAGCCGAGAGACTCGTACAGCCGCTCCGCGGGCGTGTTCCCCGCGTGGACGTTGAGGCCGAGGCGGTCGCGGCCCGCCACGAGGGTGACCCGTTCGGCCAGCAGCATCAGGGCGCGCCCGTACCCGTGGCCGCGAAACCCCTCCATCACCTCGACGTCGAAGACCCACGCCGGGCGCTCGGGCGACTCCGCCGTCCTGACCCAGAGCATGCCGACCACGTCGTCCCCGGCCAGCAGGTGCTGGATCGACACGTCGGGGGTGTCCAGCCCCTGCGGCAGCAGCTGCGCGTGGCTCGCCCCCGACCTGGCCTCGGCCTGTTCGGGCGAGAGACCGGCGTGCCGGAGCAGCATCTGTGCGTAGCCCGCGTTGCGGGAGTCCCGCCAGGCCGGGAACTCCGCCGCGGTAAGCGGGCGGGCCGACAGGCCCGCGGGGAGCTCCGGCGGCGTGGCCGGGAGCGTCTTGACCATGTTGCGTGCGGCGGGCACGTATCCCAGCGACTGCGCCCAGCGCAGCAGCCGGGCGACCGTCGGGTCGCCCTCCTCGCCGACGACCACGCCCTCCACGCGTGGGCAGCCCCACCCGCGCAGGATCTCCTCCACCGCCAGGACCGCCGTCGTGCCACGCCCGCGGCCGCGGCCCTGCTCCTCGACCGCCAGGTCGGCGATCTCGCCGATCCCGTCGGCATCGGCCCGGACCCGCACCGCCCCCACCGCGCGCCCGTTGACGCAGATCGCGTACGCGCGCTCACGCCCGCCCTGGTCGTCGGTGCGCTCGGGGCCGGTGGGACGCAGGGTCGTGGTCACGCGGGGCCTCCTGTGGTCGTCAGGGCTGGTGGCCGTCAGGGTGATCGTCAGGGCTGGTGGCCGTCAGGGCTCGAGATCGGCGGCAACGCGCTCCGCGAAGATCGCCATGACCTTCGCGGTGACCGGACCGGGCGCGCCGGGCAGGTCACGCCGGTCCACCCGGGAAATCGCCTGGACGTCGCGCAGAGTGCCGGTCAGGAAGATCTCCTCGGCCTCCTCCAGCACGGAGTACGGCAGGTCGGCCTCCTCCGCGTCGGTCCACTCCAGCACCAACGCGCGGGTGACTCCCGCGAGGCAGCCGGAGCTCAGCGGCGGGGTCAGCAGGCGGCCGCCCACCACGACGAAGACGTTGGACCCGGTTCCCTCGCACAGCCGGCCGGTGGTGTTGGCGAGCAGCGCCTCACTCGCCCCCTGCTCGTGGGCACGGGCGAGGGCGACGACGTTCTCGGCGTACGAGGTGGTCTTGAGCCCGGCCGTCGCACCGTGCTCGTTGCGCGTCCACGGGACGGTCACCACGGCGGCGGTGTCGGGACGTCGCGGGGTCGGGCCGACGGCCACGACGAGCGTGGCCGGCGCGTCACCCCGGTCCGAGCCGAGCGGCGCGAGGCCGCCGGTGTAGGTGATCCGCAGCCGCCCGAGCGCGACGGGGTTGGCCTCCAGGACGGCGGCGCACGCGCGCTCGACCTCGGCGCGGTCGGGCGTCGGCAACCCCAGCCCACGCGCGCTGCGCTCCAGCCGCGACAGGTGCCGCCGCAGGGCGAAGGGACGCCCGTCGATCGCCTTGACCGTCTCGAAGACGCCGTCACCGACGGTCATGCCGTGGTCCAGCACGGAGACGGTCGCCTCCGCGGCGTCGGCCAGCCGGCCGTTGACCCAGGTCCGCACGGTCGCTCTCCTCGCTGTGAGTCTCGGTTGCACCCACTCGCACTTGATCCTAAACGGGACCCCCAGGGGCGGGGGAACTGCGCGAGGAACCCATCCGGGGCGGACGGCGCTGCTCGCCCCGGACCATCCGCACGCCGGAGAGGGCACCTCCGACGAGCGGATGGTCCGGGGCGCGCAGGGCCATCGGCACGCCGGTGGTTGCTCGCGTCCACGCGGCGGAGCCGCACATCGGCAGAGCTCCGCACCCCTGAGGGCAGTGCAACTACCGCTCGGAGGCGACCGTCAGCAGGCGGGAGGCCTTGAGCTCCGTCTCGTCCCACTCGCGTTCCGGATCCGACCCCCAGGTGATGCCCGCGCCCGTGCCGAAGCGAACCGTCGCTGACGCGCCGTCCCGCTCGACCCAGAACGTGCGGATGCCGACCGCGAGTTCTCCGATGCCCCGGTCCGCGTCCACCCAGCCGACCGCGCCGCAGTAGGGGCCGCGCGGCGCGGTCTCCAGGGCCTCGATGATCCGCAGGGCACTGCTCTTGGGGGCACCCGTCACCGACCCGGGCGGGAAGGTCGCGGCGAACAGCTCCGGCCAGCCCGCGTCCGCGCGGAGCCTGCCCTGGACCGTGGAGACGAGGTGCACCAGCCCGGGGTGCTTCTCCACCGCGCACAGGTCGGGAACAGTGACGCTGCCCGTCACGGCCACGCGGCCGAGGTCGTTGCGGACCAGGTCGACGATCATGACGTTCTCGGCGAAGTCCTTCTCCAGCAGGTCCTCCTCGGTCCGGCCGGTGCCCTTGATCGGGCCGGAGAGGACCACACCGCCGTCGCGGCGCAGGAACAGCTCGGGCGAGGCGGAGGCGACCTCGACGCCGTGGTCCGGGAGGCGGACCGTGCCGGCGTAGGGGGCGGGGTTCCCGAGGGCCAGGCGTGCGGTCAGGGCGTCCACGTCCGCGCGGGCCGGGTCGGGCAGGCGCGCGCGCAGGACGCGGCACAGGTTGGCCTGGTAGACCTCGCCGGCGGCGATGTGCTCGCGGATGCGGCGGACGCCGGCGGTGTACGCGGCGTGGTCGAGAGAACTGTGCCAGGCGGAACGTTCCGGGCCGAGCCAGCCGGCCGGATCGGTGCGCGGAAACGATTCCTCGGGACGGACGTCGGCAAACCGGGCGCACGTGATCCGGCCCTCGAAATCCGCGACAACCGCCCAGAATCCGGTGCCGTCCAGAACTGCCGGATCGTCGCTGACCTCGAGCAGTCCGGTCGCGACCCGACCCGCGAAGCGGGCCATGGCATCGGTGGAGAAGAGCTGCTGGGTCACGGGTGCGTCGACTCCTGTGCGATTACGGCGGTGGCCGAAGTCTAGGTCTCCGCAGGCCGGAGCGCCTGCGGCCGAGGACCCCGTTCCGGCACGCAGGGGATACGGAATTTGAGCTGGGCCCGGAATCCGCTAGAGTTCAACACGTCGCCGGGACGCGGACCGCTGGATACGAAAGCGGTCAGCCACCGGAGATCACGCGGACGTGGCTCAGTGGTAGAGCATCACCTTGCCAAGGTGAGGGTCGCGGGTTCGAATCCCGTCGTCCGCTCTGAGTAGGGGGTTGCCTGTTGACCCCCCGCCTCGGTGGAGTGGCCGAGAGGCGAGGCAACGGCCTGCAAAGCCGTGTACACGGGTTCAAATCCCGTCTCCACCTCCATGCGCGATTAGCTCAGCGGGAGAGCGCTTCCCTGACACGGAAGAGGTCACTGGTTCAATCCCAGTATCGCGCACTGGTCCCTCACAGGACCGTGCACCACCGCAGGACCCAGCAGTACAAGCAGTACCACCCGCGCGATTAGCTCAGCGGGAGAGCGCTTCCCTGACACGGAAGAGGTCACTGGTTCAATCCCAGTATCGCGCACTGCCCTCCTCGGAGGGTGTGCAGTACAAGCAGTACCACCCGCGCGATTAGCTCAGCGGGAGAGCGCTTCCCTGACACGGAAGAGGTCACTGGTTCAATCCCAGTATCGCGCACCAGAGCAGGTCAGAAGGGCCCCGACGGTTGTCGGGGCCCTTCTGCTGCTGCCCGGCTGCCGCTCGCGGGCACGAAGAAGTGCGGGGGACGAGCCCGGTCTGCCCTCACCGACAGACCGGACCCGCCACCCGCGGTCCTGGAGGCGCAGCGCGGCTCAGTGGCCGAACATCTGCACCATGGTGTTCGCCTGGAGCGCGAACTGGTGCCAACCCCCGAAGGCGTAGGCGAGCAGCGCGGCGACGGGCAGCGCGATGGCGAGCGCGACCAGGGGGTTCCTGGTGCCGTCCGACGCCGGCCTGCGCCGACGCGGCGGTCGGCTCCCGGTCTCCTGCATGGCCATCGCTGACGCCCCCATCCACCGTTTCGTCGTCTTCGTCATCATCCGTGCCATGCTTCCGGGCCGTCCTTGCGGATTGCTGTACCGGCTTGGACTCCGAGAGCCATGGCTGGTCGCGGCAGGCGGAGATCCTCGGGGGACGAGCGTCCCGCCCACCGCGCAACAACAACGTTAGGCGGCTGCTTCTTCCCGGTCGTCATGCCAGCGCAGGGTCCTGCGGGCCGCCCCAGGGAGGAGCCTCCGACCTGAGGACTACTACCCCAGGTGGACAGCGCCTCGGGGGGCTTCTCAGGGTTGTCCCTGAGGCGGGCTTGTGCCCCCGGGTGGCTGTGAAGGCGGCGGCAAGGTGTTGCGTATCAGCACACCGGTCCGTGCAGTCCGTAAGCTGTGGTCCTGGCAATCGGCAATCCGTGCTCGGGTATGCCCAGCACACCCCCGGCGACGGGGACCTGACGGTGGGACGGCGATGTGACGAAGATGCGGCTCCGGCGCGAGGACCCGCGACTCGTCGGCCCCTACCGCCTGCACCGCAGGCTCGGCGCGGGCGGCATGGGGGTCGTCTTCCTCGGGTCCGACCGCAAGGGGCAGAAGGTCGCACTGAAGCTGATCCGCGCCGAGCTGGCGGAGGACCCGGAGTTCCGCACCCGGTTCGCGCGTGAGGTCGCCGCGGCCGCGCGGATCCGGGGCGGCTGCATCGCCCGCCTGGTCTCCTCCGACATCGAGGCCGAGCGCCCCTGGCTGGCCACCGTATACGTGCCCGGACCCTCGCTGTACAAGCGGGTGGGCGATGAGGGTCCGCTGCCGTGGGCGGAGGTCGCGGCGATCGGCGCGGCGCTCGCGGACGGGCTCGCCCAGGTTCACGACGCCGGGGTCGTCCACCGCGACCTGAAGCCGTCCAACATCCTGCTCTCCCCCAAGGGCCCGCGGATCATCGACTTCGGCATCGCCTGGTCCAGCGGCGCCAGCACGCTCACGCACGTCGGCACGGCCGTCGGCTCCCCGGGCTTCCTCGCTCCGGAGCAGGTGCGCGGCGTCTCCGTGACGGGCGCGACGGACGTCTTCGCCCTCGGCAGCACGCTCGCCTACGCGGCGACGGGTGACACCCCGTTCGGCTCGGGCAGCTCCGAGGTGATGCTCTATCGGGTCGTTCACGAGGAACCGGACCTGACGGGTCTTCCGGCCGCGCTGGCACCGCTGATCCGCAGTTGCCTGGCCAAGGACCCGTCCGCACGGCCCACCCCCGCCCAGGTCCACGACCGGCTGCGGGAACTCGCCGCGCGCGGCGCCGCGATCGGGCGCAGCATCGCGCCGCAGGCGCACGGCCACGGGTACGAGTACGACGCGGGCGCCGACGGGCACGCGGGTCCGGCGTACGCCTCCGCGCCGACCGAGGCGTCCTGGCCGGCGCCCGGCGACGTCGCCGGCCTGGCCGGGTACGCGGACGCGCACCCACCGCACGGCACCGCCCGGCGCGACGGCCTGCGGCCGGGCACCGACGGGCGCGACCCGCGCGGGGACGGTTCGGCGAGCGGCGCGCGCCTGCGGCCCGGCCCCGGCTCGGACCCTTACGGCCGGGACCCGCGCGGACGCGGCGCGCGGCCGGGCAGCCCGTCGGGCGCGGCGAGCGGCGCGGGCCTTCGACGGACAGGCACCGGACAGGACCCCTACGGGCCGGACTCCTACGGTGCCGGGGCCGACGAGGTCGGCCCGCACGCGGGCGGCTCGGGAAGCGGCGGGGAGCTGCGGCCCGGCAGTGGGACCGAACCCCAGGGAGCGGGCGCGCGCGGACGCGGCGCCCGTCCGGGCGGCGCGGCCGGTTCGGCGAGCGACGCAGGCGAGCGCGGGTCGCGACCGGGTGACGCGGCCCGCGCCGAAGGCAGGCGCGGTGGCACGCGAGGCGGCGACGGCCAGGGCTCCCACGGTTCGGGCGGGGCCCGGCCCGAGAGTCGGCGGCCCGCGCAGGGGCGGCGGCCGCTGCCGCCGACGATGCGGGAGCCCGTGGAGGGCATCGCCGCCGCGCGTCGTCCCGGCGAGCAGCCGCGGCGTCCCGCTCCGCCCGCGGGCACGCGCACGCCGCACCCGGCCCGCAGGCCGTCGGGTGGCGGCCCGCGCACGCCCGCGCCCGGCCGTCCCGGCGGTCCGGCCGCGCGTCGGCGGCTGCTGCGGCAGCGGCTGATCGTGTTCATCACGGTGACCATCGGGGTGGCGCTGGCGATCGCCACGGCGCAGGGCTGCGAGAACCGGACAGCCAAGGGCAGCGGGCCGGCGCGGCCGGCTCCGCAGGGCGTCAACGCCTCCCAGGCGGCGCCGGCCGCCGCCCAGGACGCCTCGTCCGGCCTGGCCGCGGTCGCCACCGGCGACGCGGCGGCCCAGGCCGTCGCGGCGGTGGACTGGGGCTCACGCTCCTACCAGGACCCGGCGGACGGTTCGCGCATCGACCTGTCGAACGGTCACGGCACGGGCCCCGGCGCGCCGGTGACCCTCACCGCCGTCCTGCCCGCCCGCTACCAGGGCGACACGGCGGCGGTCGTCGTGCTGACCCGCCGCGACCGGGCCGTCCCGGAGGACATGATCGAGCTCTACCGGCTCCGCAGCGGTGCAGAACCGGTTCTGCTGGCCGCCCACGCCACCACCGGCGACCCCAACGGCACCAGCACCTGGCTGATCCAGAACGGCGCGGTCCTCCGCGAGGAACGCACCCCGCAGAGCGCCGGCCGCACCGTCAGCACCACCCGCTACACGATCGCCGCGAAGGGCACCATGACCGAGACCTGGCCGGGCACCGGCGCGGCCTCCACCCCGGCCTCCCCTGCCAGCTCTCCCTCCGGCTCCCCCTCGGCCCAGACCCGGACCCAGGCCCTCGGCGCGACCCCGAGCCCCGCCGCGTCGCACGGCTGAACCGGAGCACCCGGGTGGACGACGGAGCCGCGCTCCCGGCCATGGATCCCGCCCTGCTACCGCCCGCGTTGCTCCACGTCCCGTACGTCGGCGCACGCTCCCCCGGGGCCCCGGCCGTCCTCGCCCGACCGGACCTCGCGGCCGGTGCGAACTGCCAGCTCTACGCCTACGCCGTCCTGGCGCACTTCGGGCGACAGGTGCCGCCGCTGCGCTCCAGCGAGCTGTGGGAGGACCGCGCGGCAACCATGCGCGTCACCTCGCCCGAGCCGCTGGACCTGCTGCTGTTCGGCCCGACGAGCGATCCCTACGGCGCCCACGTGGGGGTCTGGCTGGGGCCGGAACAGATCCTGCACCTGTGTCGCGAGGTCGGGCAGCCGACCGTCTGGTCGACCGCCGATTTCCGCACCCGCGCACGCTACCGCGTCCTGATCGGCGCCAAGCGTGTCGGCGCCTGACGGCGGTCGGTGAAGTCACGGGAGGCCACAACACGTTTGACCGCCCGTGATGATGGTCTGAGGCGGCACCGCATCCTTCCCCTGCCTGGGCCTCGCCGGGCGGACGTCGGGCGCTGCGCAGTGGTGGTTCCTTCTGGGGGCACGAACCTGCACCAGCCTGCTCATCGTGGGCCTGGTGCTACTGATCAGCGTGAAACAGCTGAAGCGCCTGCGCTCGATCATCCGACCGTCCCTCCGGGACGAACGGGACCCACCCCGGAACGGCTCGCGCTGGTTCCCGTAGTCGCGTCGCGCCTCAGAGCGCCCGCTCCGTCGCCGAGATCGCCTCGCGGAGCGTCGCGCGGGCCCGGTCCAGTTCGGACGCACGTTGGTCGAGGCGGACCAGTTGGCCGCGCAGCCGGGTGAGGACGCCGGGGCAGGCGCGCAGGGAGCCGTCGTCGCGGCCGCAGGGCAGAACCTGACGGATCAGCGCGGTGGGGAGCCCGGCGGCGAGCAGCGCACGGATCGTGCGGACCGTCTGCTCGGCGTCCGGGTGGAAGTCGCGGTAGCCGTTGGGGAGACGCTCGGAGGTGAGCAGTCCGACGCGCTCGTAGTAGCGCAGCAGCCGCTCGTTCGTGCCCGTGCGCTGCGCCAGTTGCCCGATCCGCATGCCCGCTGCTCCCCCTCGGCTTGACCTTGTCACCGTGTCAGTGTTCGACGCTGGACCCGGCGGCCGCATTCCCGCGGCCGTGGCCGGTCCACCAGGAGAACACGTTGATCATCGACGCGCACAGCCATGTCCACGCCCCTGTGGCCGACCACATCGCCCTGCTCGACGACGCCGGGGTCGACCGCACCGTACTCTTCGGCACCCGCCCGCACCCGGAGCGGGCAGCCGACCTCGCCTCGTTCCGGCGGGAGCTGGCCGTCCTGCACGAGACGGTCAGCGGCGCGGCGGTGGGTGCGGACGTGTACGAGGCCGCCCGGCGGGAACTGGAGGCTGCGATCGCGGCCCATCCCGGCCGGTTCATCGGTTTCGGCAAGGTCGATCTGTCGCGCTCCCCCGAGGACGTCGAGGTGCAGGTCGAACGGGACGTCGTCGGCCGGGGCTTCCACGGCGTCGGCGAGCTGACGCCGCCTCCGGACGGGGCCGGGCTCGTCGAGCCGGTGCTGCGGGCGGCCGACGACCACGGCGGGTTGCCCGTCGTCGTGCACGGCTACGCGCCCACCACCGCCGGGGACCTCGCGACACTGGCCGCGCTGGCCAGGCGGCACCCGCGCGTCCCGCTGGTGGTCAGTCAGCTGGGTGGGCTCAACTGGCTCACCGCGATCGAGCTGGCCCGCGAGACGCCGAGCCTGTATCTGGACCTGTCCACGGCGCCGGTGGTGCTCGCCGTCCGCCTGGCGGTCGCGGAGCTGCCGAAGCGGGTGCTGTTCGGCTCCGACGCCCCCTACGGCGACCCGGTGCTCGCCCGCGCCACCGTCGAAAGGGTCACCAAGCCGGGCGCGTTGCGTGACCGTGTGCTCGGTGGAAACCTCGCGGAGCTGCTCGGGCTGTGAGCCTGCGGGCGGGGCTCAGCCCCGGGTGGCGTAGAAAGCAACGGCAGAGGCCGCGGCCACGTTGAGCGAGTCGACGCCGCTGGACATCGGGATGGTGACCCACTCGTCCGCCGCGCGCAGCGCGGCCGTGCTGAGGCCGTTGCCCTCCGTGCCGAAGACCAGCGCCACGCGGTCGTGGCGACGCGCCGCGAACTCGTCCAGGGAGACGGAGTTGTCCGCGAGGCAGAAGGCGGCGACGGTGAAGCCCTCGTCGCGCAGCAGGGTCAGCCCGTCCGGCCAGGAGTCGAGGACGGCGTAGGGGAGGCTGAGCGTCGCGCCCATCGACACCTTGACCGCGCGCCGGTAGAGCGGGTCCGCGCAGCGCGGGCTCAGCAGGATGGCGTCGACGCCGAGCGCGGCGGCGTTGCGGAACGCGGCGCCGATGTTGGCGTGGTCGACGAGGTCCTCGAAGACCGCGACCCGGCGGACGCCGGCCAGCACGTCCTTGACCGGCCGGGCCGGCTTCCGCTGCATCGAGGCGAGGGCGCCGCGGTGCACGTGGTAGCCGGTCACCTGCTCCGCGACGGCGGGCGTCACCGCGTAGACGGGGGCCGGGACCTCGTCGATGACGTCCTTCATCTGGTCGATCCACTTGGCCGAGAGCAGCATCGACCGCATCCGGTAGCCCGCGATCCGGGCACGCCGGATCACCTTCTCGCCCTCGGCGATGAACAGCCCCTCCTCCGGCTCGCGGCGGCGGCGCAGTTCCACGTCGGTGAGCGCGACGTAGTCGTGGAGGCGCGGGTCCTCGGGGTCCTCGATGGTGATGAGCTCGGCCACGGGTCGATCCTGCCCGCTCGCGCTCAGCCTGCCAAGGCGACGACGTCGCCGATCACGACGATCGACGGCGGACGGATGCCCTCCGCCTCGACCGCGTCGGCGACGGTGGCGAGCGTCGCCCGCACGACGCGCTGCGCGGCGGTGGTGCCCTCCTGGATCACCGCGACCGGCGTCTCGGGCGCGCGCCCGCCCGCGACCAGCGCGGCGGAGATGGCGGCGATCCGCTCGACGGCCATGAGCAGCACGAGCGTGCCGCGCATCTTCGCGGCCGCGTCCCAGTTGACCAGCGAACGCGGGTCCTCGGGGGCGACGTGCCCGGAGATGACGGTGAACTCGTGCGTCACACCCCGGTGGGTGACCGGGATCCCGGCGGCGGCCGGGACGCTGATGGAGCTGGAGATGCCCGGCACGACGGTGACCGGCACGCCCGCCTCGGCGCAGGCGATCAGCTCCTCCATGCCGCGCCCGAAGACGTACGGGTCGCCGCCCTTGAGCCGGACCACGAACTTGCCCGCCTTGGCGTGCTCGATCAGCGCGTTGTTGATCGCCTCCTGGGCCATGTAGCGGCCGTAGGGGATCTTCGACGCGTCGATGACCTCCACGTGCGGCGGCAGCTCGTCGAGCAGCTCGCGCGGGGCGAGCCGGTCGGCGACGACCACGTCGGCCTCGGCGAGGAGCCTGCGGCCCTTGACGGTGATCAGCTCCGGGTCACCCGGTCCGCCGCCGACGAGCGCGACACCGGCGGTGCGTCCGCGGTGGTGCGCGGCGAGGAGTCCGCCGTCGCGCACGCCGCTCACGATGGCGTCGCGCAGGGCGACGGAGCGACGCGGGTCACCGGAGAGCACCGCCACGACGGTCCCCTCGGCGCGCCCGCTGGCCGGGGTCCACGCGGTGGCGGCGGAGGCGTCGTCACTGCGCGCGCAGAAGATGCGGCGCGCTTCCGCTTCGGCGGCGGCCTCCGCATTCGTCTGCGGGTCCGAGGTGGCGATCATCACGTACCAGGCCTCGGCGAGGTCCCCGACCTGGTAGGCACGCTGCTCCCAGCGCAGCTCGCCGGCGTCCGCCATGGCCTGGACGGCGGGGGTGGTCTCGGGCGAGACCACCACGACGTCGGCCCCGGCGTTCAGCAGGGCCGGCAGCCGGCGCTGCGCGACCACGCCCCCACCGAGGACGACGACACGTCGTCCGGCGAGGCGCAGGCCTACCGGGTACGGCGGGGTGGTGTCGTCGTCGAGCGGTGCGGTGGGCATCAGCGGCACTCCGGAGAACTCTGGTTACGGACGTGGGGAACACACCAGGGGCGCGGGGCTCTGCTGACTTGCGGCTCCGCCTTGTGGGCGCGAGCAACCACCCACATGCGGATGGCCCTGCTCGTTCAGCGACGTACCACTCAGGGTGGCTTGTCGCGCAGTTCCTCGCGCCCCTAGCAAAGTGCAACTTCGTGCGGCAGCGAAAGGTGACCCTTGCCACCGCAAAGCGCTGCAGAAGCGATTCGCCCGGGGAGGGGCTAGTGCTTCTCGGTGACTCCCGCCGAGTCGAAGGTCGCCACCTCGTGCATCGCCCGCGCAGCCGACTGCACCAGCGGCAGAGCGAGCAGCGCGCCCGTGCCCTCGCCGAGGCGGAGGTCCAGGTCGATGAGGGGACGCAGACCGAGCTTCGCGAGAGCCGCCTTGTGCCCCGGCTCCGCCGAGCGGTGGCCGGCGATGCACGCCGCCAGCACCTCGGGGGCGATCGCCTTGGCGACCAGCGCCGCCGAGCCGGCGATCACGCCGTCGAGGATGACCGGCGTGCGCAGCGACGCCGCGCCCAGCAGGAAGCCCGCGATCGCGGCGTGCTCCAGGCCACCGACCGCCGCCAGGACGCCGATCGGGTCGGACGGGTCCGGACGGTGCAGCTCCAGCGCCTGACGGATGATCGCGACCTTGCGGGCGTGCGTCTCGTCGTCGATGCCCGTGCCGCGGCCGGTGACGGCCGCCGGGTCCTCACCGGTGAAGACGGAGATCAGCGCGGCGGCAGCGGTGGTGTTGGCGATGCCCATGTCGCCGGTGACCAGCGCCTTGTTGCCCGCGGCCACCAGATCGCGTGCGGTCTCGATGCCGACCTCCAGCGCGCGCATGGCCTCCTCGCGGGTCATCGCGGGGCCCTGCGTCATGTCGCCGGTGCCCGCGCGGACCTTGCGCGGCAGCAGGCCGGTGGTGCGGCCTGAGTCGAGCGCCGGGGGCAGCTCGGAGGCGACGCCCACGTCGACGACGCAGACCTCGGCACCCAGCTGGTTGGCGAACGAGTTGATGACCGCGCCGCCGGCAAGGAAGTTGCCGACCATCTGCGCGGTGACCTCCTGCGGCCACGGGGTGACGCCCTGGGCGTGGACACCGTGGTCACCGGCGAAGATCGCGACGCAGGCGGGCTCCGGGATCGGCGGCGGGCACTTGCGGCTCAGCCCGCACAGCTGCGCGGAGATTATCTCCAGCATGCCCAGCGAGCCGGCCGGCTTGGTCATCCGCTTCTGGCGGTCCCAGGCCTCGCCGAGCGCCTTGGCGTCCAGCGGGCGGATGCCGCGCAGGGTCTCCTGGAGCACGCTGTGCGGCTCCTCGCCCGGCAGGGCGCGGCGGCCGTAGGTCTCCTCGTGCACGACCCAGGAGAGCGGGCGCTTCCTGGCCCAGCCGGCCTGCGCCAGCTCGGGCTCCTCCGGGAACTCGTTGACGTAGCCGACGCAGAGGTAGGCGACGACCTCCAGGTGCTCCGGCAGGCCGAGCTCGCGGACCAGCTCCACCTCGTCGAAGAAGCTGACCCAGCCGACGCCCAAGCCCTCGGCGCGCGCGGCGAGCCAGAGGTTCTCCACCGCGAGGGCGGCCGAGTACGGCGCCATCTGCGGCTGGGTGTGACGGCCCAGGGTGTGGCGGCCGCCGCGGGTGCGGTCGGCGGTGACCACGATGTTGACCGGGGTCTCCCGGATGGCCTCGATCTTCAGTTCCTTGAACTGCTTGGCGCGGCCCTTGGGGAGCGACTCGGCGTAGATGTCGCGCTGACGCTCGGCCAGCTCGTGCATCTTGGTCCGGGTCTTGGCGGAGCGGATGACGACGAAGTCCCAGGGCTGGGAGTAGCCGACGCTGGGCGCGGTGTGCGCGGCCTCCAGGACCCGGATCAGCACCTCGTGCGGGATCGGGTCGGAACGGAAGCCGTTGCGGATGTCGCGGCGCTCGCGCATGACGCGGTGCACGGCCTCGCGCATGTCCTCGTCGTAGCCGGGGGCGGCGTCGCCGAGCGGCTCCTCGGACGCGTCCGCGTCCACGGACTCCACGACACCCTCGGGCGTCCCGGCCTGCTCGGCCACGGACGGTTCGGCCGTCACGTCGGCCGGGGCGGCGTCCGCCGACGGTTCGGCAGGGGCCGGGGCTGCTGCCTCCGGTCCGGCCGCGGTCTCCTGCTGCGGCTCCTGGGCAGCCTGGCCCGGAAGGGCCTCCTGCGACTCCGGCGCCTGCTCGGCCACGGCCTGTTCCGCCACGTTCCCTGCCTCCACGTCCGACTCCACCGGTGCCTCGACGACCGGCTCGGCCGACGCCTCAGCACCCTGCTCCCCCACCGACTCCGCGATGGCCCCGGTCCCCTCGGTCACCTCGACCGCGTCGGCCTCGTCGACCGTGGGCCGGGCCACCGGCTCACCAGTCTGCTCGTCGGCGGCCTGCGCCGCCGCCTGAGCGGACTCGACCGACTCGACCGACTCGACCGACTCGACGGGTTCGGCGGTCTCCGTCGTCACGGCCGCGGAGGGCGACGTGACCGGCTCGGCCACCGGCTCGCCGGTCAGCACGCCCATGCCCTGGGCGGTCTCCTCCGGCTGGGCCGGGGCCTGCGACGGCGGGGTGATGAAGGAGGCGATGCGGCTCGTGGGGGCGGCCTCGGTGGCCCGGCCCTGCGCCGGGACGACCGGCTCGGCCTGCGGCTGCTCCGGCCCGCCCGGGACGTGCTCGGCGACGGGGGCCAGGGCGGCGGCCGGATCGGCGACCGCGACAGCGACGGCCTGGGCCGACATCTGGGCCGTGGGCTCGACGGCCACCGGCTCCATGACGAACGGTCCGCCGACGGCCTGCGGCTCGCTCAGGCCCCCGCCCGTGACCTCGCCCGCCGGAGCGGCGACGGCCTCGGGCGCGACCTCGGCGGCTGCCTCGACGACGGGCACGGCGCTCACGACCGGCGCGAACGCACCGGCCTGGGCGAGCGCCTCGGTCTGCGCCGCCGAGCCGCCGAGCGTGCTGTCCGGGGAGGGCATCTGCACGGGGACGGTGGCGGAGGCCGCAGCGGCGGCGGACTGGTCCAGGTACTCGGGCGCACCGGGCATCACGGCGACTGCGACCGGAACAGGCACGACCGGCGTGGGAACGCCGAACGGTGGCGTGCCGGCCGGCAGCGGGCCGTTGCCGCCGTGGCTGCTCGGGCCGCGGTCGGCGAGGGAGCGGACGGGCACCTGGCCCGTCATCAGGGAGGGGTCCGGGATGGGCGGACCGGCGTGCAGGGGGCGCCGCGGCACGGCGTCCGGACCGGACCCGGCCTCGGCGAGCGGCGCCGCCTCGGCGCCGAGCCCGGGCTCCACGACCGCCTGGGGCTCCACGGCCGGCTGGGGCTCCACGACCGGCTGCTGCGCCAGGATGTACGCGGCGGACGCGGCGGGCTGCTCGACGGGCATGCCGACGGTGGCGGCGTACGGCTCGCTCGGGTAGGACGGGGCCGCGTACGGGTCGACAGGCACGCCCTCGCCCAGGCTCGCGACGGGGGCCGTCAGCGCGGAGTGGTCGACGGTCAGGCCGGGCTGGCCCAGCGCGGTGGGCAGCGGACCCGTCAGCGGATCCGTGAGCGGATCGACGGCGGCGGGGGCGACCGGCGGCTGCGCCAGGTGCGGCTCACCCGGACCGGGGGGCGTCAGCGGGGGCCAGGAGGGCGCGGGCGGCTCGCCGTGCGCGGGGGCGTGTGTCGTCACGCCGGGCTCGTAGGCGCCGCCCTCGAAGGCGGGCGCCCCGTAGGCGCCGCCCTCGAACGAGCCGGTCTCGAACGAAGCGGTGCCGTAAGCGGCGGGGACCACGGGAACCACCGGCGGGATCTGCCCCGGCGGGTACTCCTGACCGCGCGCGCCGTCGTTCCACGCGCCCTGCGGGCCGGGCATGAGCAGCTCGTCCTCTTCCTCGTCCACCTCGTCGAGGAAGGTGTAAGCGGGCCGGACGCCCTGGGCCGGGCCCTGCTCGGCCGCGAACCCATGGGGCTGCGGCACCTGCTCCGGCTCGACACCGGGTACCTGCCCCCCGAGGGGGACGTTGCCGGTCTCGCTCATGTCACTGGCTCCTTCCAGGGCCGCCTGGCGTCCATGGCCCCGCGGTCCACGACCACGGCGCCCACCGTTCCGGTCCTCGCCTCACTGTGACGAACCGGTGGTGACCCCGCCCGCCACAAAGAAGAACGACAGAACCGGGGCAACCGGCACGATCGCCCCGGCCACACCGGCATTCTTCCGTCCCATCGGGGGCCATGGCCAACGAGCACGCCCGCCGGTGCTGTGGCTTCCGACACGTTGCACCGAGCCCCTCGGGACACGGCGTCAGCCTACCTGCCGTCAGTGACGCCGGGCGCCACGGTCTTGCGCCCTGGACGCGGGCGTGCTGGTGGGGTACCCGCCCGCTCAGTCCCGGTCGCCCCAGAGCACCCAGCACGGCGCGGCTGCGCCCAACTGCCCTTCGGCGTCGAGCGGGGAGGACTGCAGCAGGCTGCCCTCGACGCGGTAGCCGGACCGCGCGAAGGCGCGCCGGACCTCCTCCAGCTCCGCGGTGGTGCGCGGGAGCGCGACGATCCGCTCCGGGCGCCGGGTCAGGCAGGCCTGGAGGACGGCCGCGCCGTGGCGGACGAGGACGGTGTCCGGCTCGGGCAGGTCCGCGAGCGCGGCGGGCGCGGTGCCGAGCACGGTCTGCACCTCCACGCCCGCGCGGCGGGCGTTGACGTCGAGTCGGGCGCAGGCGTCGGGGTCGCGGTCGACGGCGATGACCGCGGCGCCGCAGCGCGCGGCGTCCACGGCGAGGGCGCCGTCACCGGCGCCCACGTCCCAGACCAGGTCTCCCGGACGCGGCCCGAGCCGGGCCAGCGCCAGCGCCCGGACGGGCGCGGAGAGCTCGCGGCTCGGCGCCGAGTCCGACTGCGCCCAGCCGCGACCGCCCTTGCCGGGAAAGTCGACCGGCCGTCCGGCGAGCCATCCCGAGGGCGGCAGCGGTCCGCCGTTGCCGGAACCGCCGATGACGAGCACGACGTTGGGGTCCCGCCACAGGTGGTCGGGGACGCGGTCCGAGGTGAGGACGGTGACGTTCTCCTCGGGACCGCCGAGGGACTCGCAGATCACGAAGGTCCGGTGGACGTCGCGCAGCATCAGCGCGAGCTCGGAGGGCCCGGCGCCGGGCGCGGTCAGGACCGCGACCTTCGGGTGCGCCCGGCAGACGTTGACCGCTCGGCGCAGGCCGCCGCGGCCGTGGGTGGAGACGATCTGGGCGTCGTCCCAGGGCATGCCGGCGCGGGCGAAGGCCGCGGCGACGGCGGAGACCGCCGGCAGCACCTCCAGTTCGAGGCCGTACTCGGGCCGGCGCAGGGTCCGCACGACACCGAAGAATCCGGGGTCCCCGTCCGCGACGACGACCGCGGTCCCGCGGTGGTCCGCGATGCGCCGCGCCACCAGCTCCACGCTCCCGAGCGCCATGCGCTCGACTCCTGCGGCGAGGGTCAGCGCACGGAGCGGCCCGGGTGCGGCGGCGACGAGCGTCGCCGCGTCCAGCGCGGCCTTCCCTGCGGCGCTGAGCGGCGAACCGTCCCAGCCGATCACGGTGACCCGGTCAGCCATGGCGGTCGCTCCGCACGTTTTCCCCCGCAGTCGTTTTCGAACCGGCGCGCACAGGCTAACCGCCCACGTCCCGTTGCACTATCCGGGGGCACCGCCCCAGCGGCGCACGGCCTTGCGCGCGAGGGACGTTGCATGACCTCAGGGGCGCGGGGAACTGCGCGACAAGCCGCCGTGGGCCTTGAGATCCCGTGAGCACAGGGCCATCCGCCACCGGGTTGCTCGCGCGGTTCCCCGCACCCCAACCGCGGCTCGCCGCCGCAGGCCTCAGCTCCAGTGCGGGTCGAGGTCCTCCGGGAGGAGGCTCCAGACGATGAGGTCGGAGCGGCTCGCGTGCTCCGCGTCCGCGCCGCGGACCAGCCAGGCGTTGCGCAGGATGCCCTCGCTGATCGCGCCCAGCTTCTGGGCGACCTGCTGGGCGGCCACGTTGCCCGCCGCCGTCCGCAGCTCCAGGCGTTCGAACTTCTGGTCCTCGAAGAGCCAGCGGGCCACCGCGTGGGCGATCTCCCCCGCATACCCCTCGCCCCGGGCCCAGTGCGCCGTGACGACCTGGAGCTCCGTGCTCCTCAGCCGCCAGTCCGTCGCGCGCAGGCGCACCGTGCCGACCAGGCGCTGGGTCAGGAACTCCGCCGCCCCGAGCACGAGCCCCCGGCCGGAGACCCGCTCGCCCACGGCGCGGCTGCCCACCCACGCCTCCGCGTCCGCCACGGCGTAGGGATGCGGCGCGGTGGTCCACTGGTGGACCAGCTCGTCGTTCATCATCTCGGCCAGGGCCGGCGCGTCGTCCAGGTCGAAGGCACGCAGCTCCAGGCGATCGGTGCTGATCGTGATCTCCGGGAACGCCGGGGGGCGTCCCGGCGGTCCGGACGCCGCATCGCTGCTGCTCATGGAACGATCATGCTCCAGGGTGGGGGCCGCCGTCACCTCTTTGACGCGGCGTGCCGGGACGAGGAGGTGACGGCGTGTGGGAGAACGAGGCTACTCGCTCCCTCAGAAGGCCGGAACGACCGCGCCCGAGAAGCTCTCGTCGATGTACTGCTTGACCTGCGGGGAGTGCAGCAGCTCGGCCAGCTTCTTGACCCGCGGGTCGTTCTGCTCGCCGGACTTGACCGCGAGGATGTTGGCGTAGGGGTTGTCCTGCGCCTTCTCCAGCAGCAGCGCGTCCTTCTTGGGGTTCAGCTTGGCGTCCAGCGCGTAGTTGCCGTTGATGACGGCGGCGTCGACGTCGCTGAGGGTGCGCGGCAGCTGGGCCGCGTCGATCTCCTGGAACTTCAGGTGCTTGGGGTTGTCCGTGACGTCGTTCGGAGTCGCCTCGAGGCCGGCGCCGCTCTTCAGCTTGATCAGGCCGTTGGCCGCCAGCAGGTCGAGGGCGCGGCCCTCGTTGGTGGCGTCGTTGGGGATGGCGACGGTGGCGCCGTCGGCCAGCGCGGCGGCGGACTTCACCTTGTGCGAGTACAGGCCCAGCGGCTCCAGGTGGACGGCCTCGACGGAGACGATGTTCGTTCCGTGGGTCTTGTTGAAGTCGTCCAGGTAGGGCTGGTGCTGGAAGTAGTTGGCGTCGGCGGAGCCGTCCTGGACCGCGGTGTTGGGCGTGACGTAGTCGGTCACGACCTTGATCTGCAGGTTCAGTCCGGCCTTGGCGGCCAGGTTCTTCTGGATGTACTCGAGGATCTGCGCGTGCGGGGTCGGGCTCGCGACGACGACGAGCGGCTTGCTCGCGTCGGCGGACGAGCCGCCGGAGGAGGCCGTCGAGGAGGACGAGCCGCAGGCGGAGAGGGTGAGGGCCAGCGCGGAGGCGGCGAGGGCGGCGGTGGTGAACTTCACGGAGGTGCGCACGAAAAGTGCCCTTCCAAAGAGATGGTGCGGGTGGATCAACGCGAGACGGAGCCGGTGAGCTCCCGTTCCCGCGTGGGGGTCTCCGCGGCCTCGGGGGCGGCGGAAGTCTTGGGGGCGGGGCGCCGGAACGTCCATCGGGGCGCGGACACGGACCGCTTGTGGTCGAGACTGCGGGCGAGCCCCTCGCCGACGAGCTGGACCAGCGTCACCAGGACGACCAGCTCGGCCGCGATGACCCACATGAACGTGGTCTCGAAGCGCATGTAGCCGTAGTTGATGGCGAGGGTGCCGAGCCCGCCACCGCCGACCGTGCCGGCCATGGCCGAATAGCCGATCAGCGCGATGACGGTGGTGGTGAGCGAGGAGACGAGCGCGGGCAGTGCCTCGGGCAGCAGGACCTTGCGGACCACCGTCCAGGTCGAGCCGCCCATGGCCTGGACAGCCTCGATCAGGCCGGCGTCGACGTCGGCGACGGCGGTCTCCACGAGCCGGGCGAAGAACGGGATCGCGGCGATGGCGAGCGGCACGGTCGCCGCCTGCCAGCCGAGCGTGGTGCCGACCACCCAGCGGGTGAGCGGGAAGATCGCCACGATCAGGATGACGAAGGGCAGCGAGCGCCCGACGTTGACGACCGTGCCGACGAGCTTGTTGACCGGCGCGTTCGGCAGCAGTCCGCCGCGTCGGGTGAGCGCGAGCAGCAGGCCGAGCGGCAGGCCGACCAGGACGGTGGCAAGGGCGGCCAGGCCGACCATCCACACGGTCTCCTGGGTGGCCTGCACCAGCAGTGGCTGCATGTCGTTCCACGTCATCAGGCCGCCACCTCCACCTGGAGGCCCTGCTCGCGCAGGTAGCCGATCGGCACCACGTTCTCCTCGAAGCTGCCGGGCAGCGAGACGCGCATCCGGCCGACCTGGCGTCCGCCGACGGTCTCGACAGCTGCGCCGATGATGCTGATGTCGACGTTGTAGGTGCGGGCCAGCTGGGAGATGAACGGCTGGGCCGTCGCGTCCCCCTGGAAGGTGATGTCGACGACGGTGGCGCCCTGCAGCGGCTCGCCCTCGCCCAGCGGGAACAGCTCGCGGGCGAGCTCGGAGCCCGGCTGCTCCAGCAGCTCGGACAACGTCCCGGACTCGACGACGCGTCCGCGCCGCATCAGCGCGGCGGAGTCGCAGACGGACTTGATGACGTCCATCTCGTGGGTGATCAGCAGCACGGTGAGGCCCAGTTGCCGGTTGAGATCGCGCAGCAGCTGGAGGATGGAGCGGGTGGTCTCCGGGTCCAGCGCCGAGGTGGCCTCGTCGGAGAGCAGCACCTTGGGGTTGCCGGCGAGCGCACGGGCAATGCCGACGCGCTGCTTCTGGCCGCCGGACAGCTGCGCGGGGTAGGCCTTGGCCTTGTCGGCGAGGCCGACGAGGTCCAGCAGCTCGGCCGCCTTCGCAGCCCGCTCACGGCGGGTCAGACCACCGAGCTCCAGTGGGAGTTGGACGTTCTCCGCGACGGTTCGCCTGGCCAGCAGGTTGAAGTGCTGGAAGACCATCCCGATGGAGCGCCGGGTGGCGCGCAGCTCGGCGGGCGAGAGCGTGGTGAGCTCGCGGCCGTCGACGCGGACGCTGCCGGAGCTGGGGCGCTCCAGCAGGTTCACGCAGCGGATGAGGGTGGACTTGCCGGCGCCGCTGGTGCCGACGACGCCGTAGACCTCGCCCTGGCGGACGTGCAGGTCGACTCCGTCGAGTGCGGCGATCTCCGTGGTCGAGCCGGGACGGCCCTGAGCGCGGTAGACCTTACGCAGGTCAGAGGTGGTGATCACAGTGTTTCCGTGGGTCGGCGCGCGCAGCCGTCAGCACGGCTGGTTCACGCGGGGAAGGGCGTGCGGGGCGGCCCGGAGCGAGGCTCGACGGGCGCGGTGGTGCCGGGCGGAAGCTCAGCAGCCGCACATTCGACAACAGCGCATCATGCTGCGCATGCCACGACCACCTGCCGGCATCGCGCCGGTGAGGTGGGGGTGCGTGGTCGTCGTCATGGAGAACAGTTAAACAGATGGTCCACAGATCGCCCAAAACGGACGTTCAGCATGCGAGACACATGATGGGACGGCGCCGAGACCGCGCAGGTCATGGCGTTTGGACAACCACCTGGAGCCACGTGATCGCGCCGCCCCGCGGTCGTGGGGAGACCTCGGGGCGGCGCGAGACGTCAGGTCAGGCGGTCGCGGCGAACTGCCCGATCGCCGGCTCGGAGTGCTTCTCCAGCACGATGAAGCTGAGCCTGCTGTTGACCTCCTCCACCTGCGTCTGGCGGTAGCCGAGGCGCTGGTAGAGCCGGAGGTTGCCGATGCTGCGGTGGCCGGTGAAGAGCCGGTACCCGGCGGTCACCCGCCCGTCCGAGGCGAGCTGCTGCTCCATCGCGCGCAGCAGCCGGCTGCCGAGCCCGTGCCGCTGCATCCGCGGGTGGACCATCAGCCGTCCGATCCGGCCCACGCCGTCGGCGTCGACCCGGCCGCGGACGCTGCCCACGACCTCGTCACCCAGTCGGGCGACGAGCACGTGGTGCTCCTTCAGCTCCGTCCGCATGCTGTCGAGCGTCTGCGTCAGCGGGTCGATGGTCCAGTCTCCGTAGAGCTCCGCCTCGCCCTGATAGCACAGGAACTGCAGCTTCAGGATCCGCTCGGCGTCGTCCTCGGTGGCCACCGAGGTGGTCACGCTCATGCCCACGCGCTTCCTCCCTTTCTCGTGAGCCCGGTCGCGAGGGACTGAGGGGAGGCGACCGGGTTGCCCTGACCGGAGGTGTGGTCTGCCTGACGATCATGCGTCGTCATCGGCGTACGTTCCAGTCCCCTTTACCCACCGGCCTCCGGATTGCAACCTCCACCGATCGGCCCCTTGTAACTCATCAGGTGATGAATTACCTTCGACGCAAGGACACGGCACACCGGGGAACAGGACACGACGATGACCACCATTCAGAACCGTGAGTACGACGTCCTCGTGGTCGGCGCGGGCCCGACCGGCCTGCTGCTGGCGGGCGACGTGGCGGCGGCCGGCCTGCGGGTCGCCGTGCTGGAGCGCCGCATGGAGGAGTCGCAGCTCACCCGCGCCTTCGCCGTCCACGCCCGCACCCTGGAGGAGCTCGACGCCCGCGGCCTCGCCGACGAACTGCTGGAGACCGGGGCGCGTCTTAAGGACCTGAGCGTCTTCGGCGCGGTCCGCGTCGACATGAGCACGCTGCCGAGCCGGTTCCCCGAGGTGCTGATCACCCCTCAGTACCGGACCGAACGGGTGCTGCTGCGGCGGGCACTGGACGCCGGCGCCACCGTGCTGCGCGGCGCCGAGGCCACCGACCTGCGCCAGGACGAGGACCGCGTCGAGGTCGAGGCGCGGATCGACGGCGAGACCGTCACCCTCCGCGCGGCCTACCTGGTCGGCTGCGACGGGGTGCGCAGCACCGTGCGACGGCTGCTCGGGGTCGCCTACCCCGGCGAGTCGGCGATCTCCTCGGTGATGCTGGCCGACGTGCGGCTCGGCACCGAGCCGGAGGAGGTGCTGACCGTCGGCGCCACCAAGGAGGGCTTCGCCTTCCTGGCCCCCTACGGCGACGGCTGGTACCGCATCCTCGCCTGGGACCGGTCGGAGGAGCTTCCCGACTCGGCGCCGGTCGACTTCGACGCGTTGTGCCGGCTCGTCACCTCGGTCCTCGGCAAGGACTACGGCCCACACGACCCACGCTGGACCTCGCGCTTCCACAGCGACGAGCGGCAGGCGACGCGCTACCGGGTCGGCCGGGTCCTGCTCGCCGGGGACGCGGCGCACTGCCACTCCCCCGCCGGGGGCCAGGGCATGAACACCGGCCTGCAGGACGCGGCGAACCTCGGCTGGAAGCTGGTCGCCTCGGTGCGGGGCTGGGCCGCGCCCGACCTGCTCGACAGCTACGAGGCCGAGCGCCACCCCGTCGGCGCGCACGTCCTGCGGACGTCCGGCGGCCTGCTGCGGATCGCCGTCGGCCAGTCCGCGCCGATGCGGCTGGCGCGGGCGCTGGCCAAGGTGTTCGGGCCTCACCTCACCCCACTGGCCCGCCGCGGTGGACTGGAGGTCTCCGGCATCGCGGTCTCCTACCGCGCCCAGGCCGCCTCCGGCTCCCACCCCCTCGTCGGCGAGCGCGCGGGGGATCTGGCGCTCGCCGACGAGGGGGCGGGGCGCCTCTACGAGGCGTTGCGCTCGGGCCGCTTCGTCCTCGCCGGACCGGCCGCTCCGGCGCTCCCGCCGCAGTGGGCCGACCGCGTCCTCCCCGTCACCGCCCCGAGCCTCGGCCCCCAACAGCTCCTCGTCCGCCCGGACGGCTACATCGCCTGGGCGGCGAACGATCCGACCCCGGAGGAGCTCCGCACGGGCCTGGCGGCCTGGCTCGGGGCGCAGCCCCGTCAGGGGCGCAGCCCCGTCAGGGGCGCAGCCCCGTCAGGGGCGCAGCCCCGTCAGGGGCGCAGCCAGATGTCCGGATTCAGGCGTCTGCGGAGGCATTCCAGGCAGCGGGAGCGGGTGGGTCCGATGCTGCCGCGCGGCATGTCGAGGGTCGCGGCGAGAGCCGCGTAGTCCGCGGACGGGTCGTCAAGGAGCGCGGCGAGCAGCCGCGTGCAACGGGTGGGAAGGCGCGCGACCGCGGCGCGCAGCGCCGCCGCGCGCTCGTGGGCGAGGTGGTGGGCCTCGGGACAGCCGCCCGAACGGGGAAGCCGCAGGCCGACGGGGATCTCCATGCGGGACGAGACGCTCCGTGGACGGATGGCCGCTGCGGTGGGAGCAGAAGATCACTCCGTCGGCGCAACGCGCTTCATCCAGTGATCAACCGAATGTAACCCGCGGCACAGGTACCCGCTTACCGATCGGTAACAGAAGGCGACTAGGATCACTACATCCCGCGATCGAGCCTGGCCCATGACGGAGGCACGGTGTTCTACTGGACGCTCAAGAGGATCATTGTCGGCCCGCTGGTCCGCACGCTCTACCGCCCGCGGGTCACCGGCCTCGAGAACATCCCTCTGGACGGCCCCGCGATCATCGCACCGAACCACCTCTCCTTCTGCGACTCCGTCTTCCTGCCGCTGGCCGCGCCGCGGCAGGTGCACTACGTCGCCAAGGAGGAGTACTTCACCGGCACCGGCCTCAAGGGCCGGCTGATGGCCTGGTTCTTCACCGGCGTCGGCGCGGTGCCGGTGGACCGCAGCGGTGGGCGCGCGTCCATGGCCGCGATCGACACCGGCATGGCCCAGCTGAAGAAGGGCCGGCTCTTCGGCATCTACCCGGAGGGCACCCGCTCTCCCGACGGGCGGCTGCACCGCGGCCGCACCGGCGTCGCGCACCTGGCGCTCGCCAGCGGCGCGCCGGTCATCCCGGTGGGCCTGGTGAACACGGACCAGGTGCAGGCGAACGGGAGCATGCGCTGGCGCGCGCCGTTCCGGGTGCGCCCGGAGATCCACTTCGGCAAGCCGCTGACCTTCGAGCGCTACGAGGGCATGCAGCGCGACCGGTTCGTGCTGCGCGCGGTCACCGACGAGATCGTCTCGGAGATCCTGGCCCTGTCCGGGCAGGAGTACGTGGACATGTACGCCACCAAGGCCAAGCTGCTGGCGGCCAAGGCCGCCAAGGCCGAGCAGCCGGCGCCGGGGCAGGGCAAGCTCGACGAGGCCGCCTGACCGGCCGATACCGATGGACCGTGTGCGCAGCGCTGTGCCAGGCTGCGCGCATGGAACAGAAGATCGACACGGACGTCACGCCTGACACGCCCGACGCGCACGACATGAACGACATGAACGACATGAACGACATGAACGACTGGAACCGGCGCAGCGACCAGGCCTGGGCGGAGATCGACGGCTACTACGAGCGCGAGGCCGAGGCCGAGTTCCGCGAGCGGATCGACGCGCTGGCGGACGAGCTGCCCGAGGGCAGCCCGATCGCGCCGTTCGAGCGGGCCTGCGCCTGGGACTCGACCGGGCACTCGGACAAGGCCGCACCGCTCTACCGCGAGGCGCTGGACCGCGGGCTCGCGGGCATGCGCCGGCGTCGGGCCGTGGTGCAGATGTCCAGCTCACTGCGGAACATCGGTCGCGTCGAGGAGGCGATCGAGCTGCTCACCGCCGAGCGCGGCAACCACGACCCGGACGCGGCCGTGCTCTCCGACGCGGTCGCGGCGACGCTCGCGCTCTGCCTGGTCGACGTGGGCCGAGGGCGTGAGGCCGTCTCGCTGGCGGTGGGCGCGCTGGCCCCTCATCTGCCGCGCTACCAGCGGTCGATGGCGAACTACGCGCGGATGCTGGTCGAGGGCGGGTCGGAGTGACGTCGTCCCCCCGGCCGGGGCCGGGGGGACGGGAGCGCATCAGCGCTTGGCGTCGAGCCACTCCTGCTGGAGCGTCAGATCGGTCCTGACCTCCGCCAGTTGCAGCGCGACGGCGTCCGGCGCCGTGCCGCCGCGGCCGTTGCGGGCCGCGATCGCACCCGGGACGGAGAGGACCTCACGGACCTCGGGGGTCAACAGCGGGCTGATCTCGGCGAACTGGGCGTCCGTCAGGTCCGACAGCTCCATGCCGCGCGGCTCGCAGAACTTGACGCAGGCACCCGCGACCTCGTGGGCGACCCGGAACGGCAGTCCACGCTTGACCAGCCACTCGGCGATGTCCGTGGCCAGGGAGAAGCCCGCGGGGGCCAGCTCCTCCAGGCGCTCCTCGTGGACGGTCAGCGTCGCCATCATGCCGATGAAGGCGGGCAGCAGGACCTCCAGGGTGTCGCAGGAGTCGAAGACCGGCTCCTTGTCCTCCTGAAGGTCGCGGTTGTAGGCCAGCGGCAGCGCCTTGAGGGTCGCCAGCAGGCCGGTCAGGTTGCCGATGAGCCGGCCCGACTTGCCGCGCGCGAGCTCGGCGATGTCCGGGTTCTTCTTCTGCGGCATGATCGAGGAGCCGGTGGAGAAGGCGTCGTGCAGCGTGATGAAGCCGAACTCCTTGGTGTTCCAGATGATCACCTCCTCCGCGACGCGGGAGAGGTTGACACCGATCATCGCGGTGATGAAGGCGAACTCCGCGACGTAGTCGCGCGAGGCGGTGCCGTCGATCGAGTTGGCCGCCGAGCCGCCCTCGAAGCCCAGCTCCGCGGCGACGAACTGCGGGTCCAGGCCGAGCGAGGAGCCGGCCAGCGCGCCGGAGCCGTAGGCGGAGACGGCGGTGCGGGTGTCCCACTGGCGCAGCCGCTCCGCGTCCCGGGAGAAGGCCTGGACGTGGGCGAGCATGTGGTGGGAGAAGAGCACCGGCTGTGCGTGCTGGAGGTGGGTGCGGCCCGGCATGGCGGTGGCCGGGTGGGCCTCGGCGAGACCGACCAGGGCCTGCTGGAGCTCCAGCAGCAGGGCGCCGATGATGCGCGCGTGGTCACGCAGGAACATCCGGCCGAGCGTGGCGATCTGGTCGTTGCGGGACCGGCCGGCCCGCAGCTTGCCGCCGAGCTCGGCGCCGAGCCGCTCCAGCAGGCCGCGCTCCAGCGCGGTGTGGATGTCCTCGTCCGCTACGGTGGCGGTGAAGGCGCCGGACTCGACGTCGGCCAGCAGCGTGGTCAGGCCGTCCAGCATCCGGGTCAGCTCGTCGTCGGTGAGCAGTCCGGCGCGGTGCAGCACCTTGGCGTGGGCCCTGGAGCCGGCGATGTCGTAGGGCGCGAGCCGGAAGTCGAAGTGCACGCTGGCCGAGAGCTTGGCCAGGGCCTCGGACGGGCCGTCCGCGAACCGGGCTCCCCAGAGACGGACGTCCTCGTTCTTCGCACCTGCGGGCTCGGTCACGGCTGTCTCCATTCACTCAGGGCAGGACCCCATCGCTGCTCGGCATAAGTATGCACTCCTCTGTATGAAATTCAAAAGCCCAGCAGCCCACGCAGCGCGCGGGTGACAATGCGGTCGAAGAGCTCGTCCGGTGACTTCGAACCCTTCAGCGGGCGCGCCTCCAGCAGTGCGGCGGCCACGTGCGGGTGTTCGCCGGTGGCGGCGACGTGGGCGAGGTACTGCTGCTGGGCGCGGCGCCACAGCGGGGGCTCCTCCGCGCCTTCCCGATCGGCGAGTTGGGCCCGGACCAGGGCGGTGACGAGGGCCATCAGGACCGAGACGCCCTCCAGCTTCTGCCGGCCGTCCAGCGACAGGTCGGCCAGGGCCCCGAGGCACCGGTCGAGGAAGACCAAGGTGTGCGGGCCGACCGGGGCGGTGCCGTTGAAGACGTCGAGCAGCCAGGGGTGCCGCAGCAGGACCCCGCGCGCCTGCCGGGCGAGCAGGAGCAGTTCGTCCAGCCACTCCCCGGCGCCGAGGCCGTCGTAGGAGATCTCCGCGTTGACCCGGTCCACCATGAGCTCGATCAGCTCGTCCCGGGTGGCGACGTAGCGGTAGAGGGAGGCCGGCGCGGAGCCGAGCGAGGTGGCCACCGCGCGCATCGTCACAGCGGCGAGGCCCTCGGCGTCGGCGAGCTCGACGCCCGCCTGGGCCAGTCGGTCCCGGTCGAAGCCGGGTGCGGGCCCGCGCCCGGAGCGTTCGGGGCGGAGCCAGATGCTGAGCTCGGGCTGCTCGGGCAACGAACCGGCCCTCCTTTTCTGCGAACGGCGTATGCAGTATCTTAGTCACCAGATACTGCGAACGCCGATCGCAGAAGTAGCAGCAAGCAGGAAAGAGGAGAACGCATCGTGGCGATCATGGGACGACTGCTCAAGAACAAGCGCGCGGGCGAGCAGCACGTCGCCTGGCACCGCGCCAATCTCGGCGGACCCGAAACGCTGAAGCTGACCAGCGAGGCCTTCGCCCACGAGACGCCGATGCCGCTCTCGACCGCAGGACGGCGCGCTGGGGGCGACAACGTCTCCCCCGAGCTCGCCTGGTCCCCCGCGCCCGAGGGCACCGCGCAACTGCTCCTGGTCTTCGAGGACCCGGACGTGCCGATGTCGACGCCCGCCGTCCACACCGTGGCGCTGATCGACCCCGAGCTCACCGCGCTGCCCACGGGCGGGCTCGACCGGAAGAGCCCGGCGCCGGGCGTGCGGCTGCTGCGCTCGACCATGAGCAGCGGGTACCACGGTCCGGAGCCGATCAAGGGCCACGGCCCGCACCGCTACGTGTTCCAGCTGTTCGCGCTCGCCGAGCCGCTGGACGAGGCCACCCGGCAGGCCCGGCCCCGCGCCCTGATGGACGCGGTCGCGGGCCCGGTGCTGGCCCGCGGACGGCTCGACGGCACCTACGAGCGCTGACCCGCCTTCCGGCTCAGGCCAGCGCCTGAGCCAAGTCCTCGAACAGGTCCTCGACGTCTTCCAGGCCCACCGAGATGCGCAGCAGCGAGGGGTGCGGACGCGCCTCGGGGGCGACGGGGCGGTGGGTGAGCGAGGCCGGGTGCTGGATCAGGGTGTCCACGCCGCCCAGCGAGACCGCGTGGGTGATCAGCTTGCAGCGCTCGGCCGCGCGGGCCGCCGCGTCGAAGCCGCCGCGCAGCGAGAAGGCGAGGACCGAGCCGGGCAGCGACTGCTGCCTGCCGATCAGGCCGAGCGGATCGCAGTCGGGCAGACCCGGGTAGTAGACGCGTTCGACGGCCGGCTGCTCGGAGAGCCACAGGGCCAGCTTGCCCGCGCTCACCGACTGGTGGCGCACCCGCAGCGGCAGCGTCTGCAGCCCGCGGTGGAGCAGGTAGGCCGAGAGCGGGTGCAGGATGCCGCCGGTGACGGCGCGCACCGGGCGGATCTTCTGCGCCCACGCGTCGCTGGTGGCCACCACGCCCGCGAGGACGTCGCCGTGGCCGCCGAGGTACTTGGTCGCGCTGTGGACGACGATCGTCGCGCCGTGGCGGATCGGCTGCTGCAGCACGGGCGTGGCGAAGGTGTTGTCGACCAGCAGCGGGACATCGCCACAGCGGGCGACCAGGGCCGCCAGGTCGATCAGCTCCAGCGTCGGGTTGGCAGGGGTCTCGACGACGACCAGGCCGGTGTCCGGGCGGATCGCCGCGTCGACCTCCTCGGCCGACGCCCAGGTGACCTCGGTGCCGAGCAGGCCGGTGGCCAGCAGGTGGTCGGTGCCGCCGTAGAGCGGGCGGACCGCGACGACGTGCCCCTTGCCCTCGGCGCGGGCGGCCAGCAGACAGGCGCTGATCGCGGCCATGCCGGAGGAGAAGGCGACGGCCGCCTCCGCGCCCTCCAGCTCGGCGAGCGCCTGCTCGAACCGGGCCGTGGTCGGGTTCCACAGGCGCTGGTAGACGGCGCTGCCGCCCTCCGGGATCAGCCCACCGGTGGCGAGGGACTCGTAGCTGTCACCGCCGGACTCGACACCCGGCAGCGGGTTGGTCGTCGACAGGTCGATCGGGGGCACGTGCACGCCCAGGCCGCGCAGGTCGGTGCGGCCGGCGTGGACGGCACGGGTGTCGGCGCGAGTGGCGTCGGACAGCATGGGAGTCCTCCTCGTCGAGGGCTGTGTGGTGCTGTGGGGGTGGCCCCAGAATGAAGATCTGCCAGCACGAGTGCCACAGTTCCGCAGAAGATTCGTTGATGGCGTGTCCCACTGTGTACATATTCGGCGAGCGTGGGCAGGATGGGCCCTGTGCCGAAGAATCCGCAGCCCGCGCTCGCGCCCGTCGACCGCGCCATCCTGCGCCTGCTCGCCCAGGACGCGCGGATGCCGAACAACGCCATCGCCGAGGCGGTCGGCATCGCGCCGTCGACCTGCCTCGCCCGGATGCGCGCGTTGCGCGAGCGCGGCGTGATCCGCGGCTTCCACGCGGACGTGGACCCGGCGGCGCTGGGGCTCGGCATCCAGGCGATGATCGCGGTGCGGCTGCACGCGCACACCAAGGAGCGGATCTCCAGCTTCACCGCCGAGATCCCGCGCCTGCCCGGCGTCGTGGCCGCCTACCACCTGGCCGGCGCGGACGACTACCTGCTGCACGTGGCGGTCCCCGACACCGACGCGCTGCGGGACTTCGTGCTGGACCACCTGACCGCGCACCCGGCCGTCGCCCACACCGAGACCAGCCTCATCTTCGGCCACATGCGTGGCGAGGCCGTCTCCTGAGTGTCTTGAGACTTCGCGCCGGCGCCGCCATTCTTTCCGCGTGACCTCAACTCTGGCTTCTGCCAAGGGAACCACGGTGACCACGCCCAGTGGCCCGCGCGGTCTGCCGCTGCTCGGCAACCTGCCCTCCCTGGCCCGTGATCCGCTCGGCTTCTTCTGCCACCTGCGCGACACCTACGGCGACTGGGTCCCCTGGGCGATGGGCCCGAAGCCGTGCGTCTTCGTCTCCCGCCCCGAGGACGTCAACGAGTTGCTGGCGGGCGTCGAAACCTCCTTCAGCCCCTCCGAGTTGGGCTGGGCCTTCCGGCACGTCCTCGGCGAGGGCGTGGTGACCAGCACCGGTGACGACTGGCGCCGCAAGCGGGCCCTGGTGCAGCCGTCGGTGCGGCCGCGGCAGGTCCGCTCCTACGCCGCCACCATGGTCGAGTGCGCCGACGCCGTGGCGTCGGACTGGCACGACGGCCAACGCGTCGACGTGCAGCAGGAGATGACGCGACTGACCCAACGTGTCGCGGTGCGCACCCTGTTCGGCGTCGAGACGGCCGGGCGCGAGGAGACGATCGCGCGGGCGATGGCCGTGGCCCAGCAGGAGATCGGCGCGGAGCTGCGCGGCGCCACCATCTTCCTGCCGCCGTGGGTCCCCACCCCCGGTCGGCGCCGACTGCGAACCGCCGTCGTGGAGTTGGACGCGGAGATCGCCCGCATCATCGCCGAGCACCGCACCGCCGAGGCGGCCGGCGAGGAACGCGACGACCTGCTGAGCCGGCTGCTGACCGCCCGCGACGAGGCGGGCGCGCCGCTGTCCGACCGCGAACTGCGCGACGAGTCCATCACGTTGTACATCGGCGGCCACGAGACCACCTCGACGACCCTGACCTGGGCCTGGCACCTGCTCTCCGGTGCGCCGGACGCCCGGGCCCGGCTCGACGCGGAGCTGGCCGAGGTCCTGGCCGACGGCCGTCTTCCGGGCTTCGACGACTACGCACGGCTGCCGTTCACCCAGGCGATCGTCAAGGAGGCGCTGCGCCTCTACCCACCGATCTGGCTGATCACCGCCGTCGCCCGCCCGGGTGCGACGCTCGGCGGAAGGCCCGTCCCGGAGGGCACGACGGTCTGGAGCAGCCAGTGGTCCGTCCAGCGCGACCCCCGGTTCTTCCCCGAGCCGGACGCCTTCCGCCCCGAACGCTGGGACGCGGACGCGCCCACCCCGATCCCGGACCACGCCTGGTTCCCCTTCGGCGGCGGCCCCCGCACCTGCCTGGGCACACGCTTCGCGATGGTCGAGGCGGCGCTCGTGCTCGCGACGCTCGCCCAGCGGTGGCGGGTGGAGGCGGACCCGGGCGAGGTCGAGCCGTTCACGGGCCTCACCCTGCAGCCGAAGCGTCCGATCGGCGCGGTCCTGAGCGCGGCGTGAGAGGGCCGGACCGGTCGCGACGCACCCGGGCCGAGGTGAGCGCGGCCATCCCGGCCGCGCTCACTGGCAGGGCGGCTGCGCCGAGAAGCGAGGCCACCGCGAAGCTGTCGGGCACACCCGCGCTCCAGCCCAGGTAGGGGGCGATCACCAGGGCGCTGCCGCCCAGGGCTGCCGCGCACCGCACCCCTGTGCCCGGCGGCTCGGCCGGGTAGCCCTCGGGCTCCCCCACGGCCGACAGCGCGAGGAGCCCGCACACCAGCACCAGGAGGTCCAGCGCCAGCGTGAAGTCCCCGAAACCGTCGAAGGCGCACCACTCAAGGCCGGCGACCAGCAGAGCGGCGAGCACCACCCGCACCAGTACCGCGCTCCCGGACCCGCGTCCGTCACGCCACCACCACACCAGGTACCGGGACCAGATCAACAGCGCGACGCCCCAGGCCAGGGCGAGCAGGATCTCCAACTCGACGTACCGGCCGAAGCCCGTGAGCGGCGGCGAGCAGTCGCTTCGGCAGTCCGGCGCGGCGATACGCCGCCAGCGGCCCGAGGGGTCCCGGACGACCAGGCCGTCGGCCTGGTCGGCCACCATCACGGTGTCGCCGTCGGGCCCGGCCCGGACGACGACCGAGGTCGAGGAGATCTGGCCGTCGAACCGCGGCAGGCCCAGGGACAGGCCGAGGGTGCCGTCCAGTTCGCCGCGCGCACGGTAGAGCACGCGACCGCCGCTCAGTGCCCAGGCGACCCGCCAGTGCGCCCCGCCGTCGAGGGTCTCCCGCACCTGCGGCGGCCCGGGCAGGCCGACCTGGAAGCAATGGTGTGGCTGCTCGGGCGCGCAGGCACGGGTGGCGGCCAGGAGCCCGGCGGGCAACGGCGCCCGGGCGCGCGTCCAGGTCCTGCCGCCGTCGGTGGTCCAGTACCCGCCGATCCGTGTGCCCGGCCGCAGCGCCGGTATCCCACTCGTGCCGTCCACACTGAACTCGACGATCCGGCCGCCGTCGGCGGCGACCTGCGGAACCGGGAACTCCCCCGGCGAGGTGGCGACGACGCCCGCGACCAGCAGGGGGACCAGGAGCAGGGCACGGACGCGGCGCAGCGCGCCGGCGCCGACCGGACGACGGCGCGCTCGCCGCCAGACCAGCCAGGCGACGGCCAGTAGCGGCAGCGCCACCAGATCGGTCGGGTCGGACCGGAGCCGGGTCGTCAGCCCCGTGAGCGACCAGAGCGCCGAGGCCCACCGCGCGCCCTCGGCCGAGGTCTTGACGAGGGTGAAGCCCACTCCGGTCGCCACCACCGCCGCGAGCGCCTGCCGATCCGAGGCGCGGCCGCACACGGACGCGAGGAAGAGGGCCAGCAACGGTGGGGCGACCAGCATCCCGGCCAGGTCGCTGAGCTTTCCGCTCACCGGGCCCGGACAAAGCTGTTTCAGCACATGGTCGTTGACGACCAGCACCACCAGTGCGGCCAACGTGCCCGGCTGCACCGCCCAGGCGAGGGCTGCCCCCGCCGGAAGGCGCCCTCGCGCGGCGTCCCCCATGCGGGCCAGTCTCCGCCGCGCCGATCACAGCCCGGGCACAGCCGGGTTGCGTCCAGGCGGAGAACTCAGGACTGGGCGAGCTGGAGCAGGTACCGGGCCAGGTCCTGGCCGCCGTTCGGGTCGCGGCTGATGACGAGGACGGTGTCGTCGCCGGCGATCGTGCCGATGATCTCCGACACCCCCGACTGGTCGATCGAGGACGCGAAGAACTGCGCCGCGCCCGGCGGGGTGCGCAGGACGACGAGGTTGCCGGAGGCGGTCGCCGAGACGAGCAGCTCCGCCGCCAGGCGCGCCATCCGGGTCTCCGACGCCGACTCCCCCATCGGGGCCAGCGGCGTGCGGTCCCCGCCCTCCGCCGGGACGGCGTAGATGAGGGCGCCGTCCGAGTTGCGGATCTTGACCGCCCCGAGCTCGTCGAGGTCGCGCGAGAGCGTGGCCTGAGTGACCGTCAGCCCGTCGTCCGCGAGCAGCTTGGCGAGCTGGCTCTGGGAGCGGACGGGCTGACGCGTCAGCAGCTCCACGATCCGCCGGTGGCGCGCCGTGCGCGTCTGCGGCAGCTGGGCCGAAGACGACGTCGCCGATGCGTCGCGATGGGGTTCGGTCATGGAGCAAGTGTCCCTTACTTGATCGAGCGGAGCACACCCGGGAGGACCGCGAGGAAGGCGTCCACGTCGCGCTCGGTCAGGATCAGCGGTGGGGCCAACCGGATGACGTCCGGCGCGGCGGCGTTCACCAGGAACCCGGCCCGCTGCAACGCGGCCTGGAGCTCGCCCGCGACCGGCCGGGTGAGCACGATACCGATCAGTAGGCCAGCGCCGCGAACGTGGTCGACGAGGGGGTCGCCGAGGCCGGTGATCCCGGCCCGCAGCCGCTCGCCGACCTTGGTGACCTGGTCCAGCAGGCCCTGCTGCTCGATGGTGTCCAGGACCGCGTTGGCCGCCGCGCAGACGACCGGGTTGCCGGAGAAGGTCGAGCCGTGGTGGCCGGGCTTGAACAGCTGGGCCGCGTCGCCGAAGGCGAGGGTCGCACCGATCGGCAGGCCGCCGCCGAGGCCCTTGGCGAGGGTCACCACGTCCGGGTCGACTCCCTCGACGGCCTGGTACTGGAACCAGTGGCCGCAGCGGCCGATGCCGGTCTGGATCTCGTCCAGGACCAGCAGCGCGCCCTTGGCCCGGGTGATCTCGCGGGCCGCGACCAGGTAGTCCGCCGACGGGACGACGACGCCGTTCTCGCCCTGGATCGGCTCCAGGAAGACGGCCGCGGTCTCCTCGGTGACGACTGCCCGCAGCGCCTCGATGTCGCCGAAGGGGACGTTGGTGACGTCGCCGGGCAGCGGGTGGAAGCCGTCCTGCTTGTTCGGCTGGGCGGTGAGCGCCAGCGCGCCCATGGTCCGGCCGTGGAAGGCACCGAGCGCGGAGACCATGTGGGTGCGGTCGGTCAGCCGGGCCAGCTTGAACGCGGCCTCGTTGGCCTCGGCGCCGGAGTTGGAGAAGTAGACCCGCGCCTCGGGGTGGCCCGCGTACGAGATCAGCCGCTCGGCGAGACGGATCGACGGCTCGGCCATGAACAGGTTGGAGACGTGGCCGAGGGTGCCGATCTGCTGCGTCACCGCGGCGACGATCGCCGGGTGCGCGTGACCGAGGGAGTTGACGGCGATGCCGCCGAGGTAGTCGGTGTAGCGCTTGCCGTCCGCGTCCCAGACGTGCACGCCCTCGCCGCGCACCAGCGGCAGCCGCGGGGTGCCGAAGTTGTCCATCAGCGCGTGCTGCCAACGGCCGGTCATCGCATCGTTGTTGGTCTTTCCAGCGTGGCTCATGCCAGCCCCCCGGCCATCACGGTCGCGTCGATGTTGTCGTTGTCGGCGTCAGGCACGACCATCGTGCCGATGCCCTCGTCGGTGAAGATCTCCAGCAGCAGGCTGTGCTGGACCCGGCCGTCCAGGACGCGCGCCGTGCCCACGCCCTCGCGGACCGCCCGCAGGCAGGCCTCCATCTTCGGCAGCATGCCGCTGGCCAACGTGGGCAGCAGCTTGTCCAGTTCGGTGGCGCACAGCTGGCTGATCACGTCGTCCGAGGCGGGCCAGTTCGCGTAGAGGCCCTCGACGTCGGTGAGGATGACCAGCATCTCCGCCGCCAGCGCCACCGCCATGGCGCTGGCGGCGGTGTCGGCGTTGACGTTGTAGACGTGGCCGTCGGCGCCGCGCGCGACGGAGGAGATGACGGGGATCCGCCCGTCCTCGATCAGTGCCTTGACCGCGCCCGCGTTGACGTGGGCGATGTCGCCGACCAGGCCGATGTCGACCTGCTCGCCGTCGACCTCGGCATAGCGCTTGATCGCGGTCATGGTGTGCGCGTCCTCGCCGGTCATGCCGACGGCGAAGGGGCCGTGCTCGTTGAGCAGCCCGACCAGGTCGCGCTGGACCTGCCCGGCGAGCACCATGCGGACCACGTCCATGGTCTCCGGGGTGGTCACCCGCAGGCCGTTGGTGAAGGTGGACTCCAGGCCCAGCTTGGCCAGTTGGGCGCTGATCTGCGGGCCGCCGCCGTGGACGACGACCGGGCGCAGACCCGCGTAGCGCAGGAACACGACGTCCTGCGCGAACGCGGCCTTGAGCTGGTCGTCGACCATGGCGTTGCCGCCGAACTTGATGACGACGGTCTTGCCGTGGAAGCGCTCCAGCCACGGCAGGGCCTCGACGAGGGTGAGCGCCTTGGGGAGCGCGGTGTTGTTGCGGGCCTGTTCGCCCTTGGGTGCGATCTGCACGACGGTTCCCGGTCCTCGGCTCGTCAGCTGGAGTAGGCGCTGTTCTCGTGGACGTACTCGGCGGTGAGGTCGTTGGTCCACACCGTCGCGGCTTCCTGGCCCGCGTTCAGGTCGGCCGTGATGACGACCTCGCGGTCCTTCATGCTCACCAGGTCGCGGTCCTCGCCGACGCCGCCGTCACGGCAGACCCAGACGCCGTTGATGGCCACGTCCAGCCGGTCCGGCTCGAAGGCGGCGGCGGTGGTACCGATGGCGGACAGGACGCGGCCCCAGTTCGGGTCCTCGCCGTGGATCGCGCACTTGAGCAGGTTGTTGCGGGCGATGGAACGGGCGACCTCCACGGCGTCCGCCTCGCTGGCGGCGTTCACCACATCGATGCGGATGTCCTTGCTGGCGCCCTCGGCGTCGCCGATCAGCTGGCGGGCCAGGTCGCCGGAGACCTCGCGGACGGCGGCGGCGAACTCGTCGGCGTCCGGGACGATGCCGCTGGCGCCGGAGGCGAGCAGCAGCACGGTGTCGTTGGTGGACATGCAGCCGTCGGAGTCGACCCGGTCGAAGGTCCTGGCAGTGGCGCCGCGCAGCACGGCGTCCAGCTCGGGCGCCTCGACGAGCGCGTCGGTGGTGATCACGACGAGCATGGTGGCCAGGCCCGGCGCCAGCATCCCCGCGCCCTTGGCCATGCCGCCGACCGTCCAGCCGCTGCCGTGGGCGACGGCGGTCTTGTGGACGGTGTCGGTGGTCTTGATGGCGATGGCGGCCTGCTCGCCGCCGTCCGCGCTGAGCGCGGCGACAGCGGTGTCGACGCCGGGCAGCAGCTTGTCCATCGGCAGCCGGACACCGATCAGCCCGGTGGAGGCGACGGCGACCTCGCCCGCGCTGAGACCGAGCGCGTCGGCGACCTTCTCGGCGGTGGCGTGGGTGTCCTGGAACCCGAGCGGGCCGGTGCAGGCGTTGGCGCCACCGGAGTTGAGGATCACCGCGCTGACCGCGCCGCCCTTGACGACCTGCTGGGACCAGAGCACCGGCGCGGCCTTGACCCGGTTGGAGGTGAACACGCCGGCGGCGGCGAGGGACGGGCCCTCGTTGACGACCAGCGCGAGGTCCGGCGTGCCGGAGGCCTTGATCCCGGCGGTGACGCCCGCGGCGCGGAAGCCGCGGGCCGCCGTGACGCCGATGCCCGTCGGGTTTCCGGTGTCCTGCTGCGTCACGGTGCGACTCCTGTCTGCGGAAGGCCGAGCTCCTCGGGCAGGCCGAGGGCGATGTTCATGCTCTGGACGGCGCCGCCCGCGGTGCCCTTGACCAGGTTGTCGATGGCGGCGATCGCGATGATCCGGCCGACGCTCTCGTCGAGCGCGACCTGGACGAGCGCGTTGTTGGACCCCTGGACGGAGGCGGTGGCGGGCCACTGCCCCTCCGGGAGCAGGTGGACGAACGGCTCCCCCGCGAGCGCCTCGGCGTAGGCGGCGCGCACCTGGGCGGCGGTGACGCCGGGCTTCGCCTTGACGTTGCAGGTGGCGAGGATGCCGCGGCTCATCGGCGCGAGGGTGGGGGTGAACGAGACGGCGACGCGCTCGCCCGCGACGGCGGAGAGGTTCTGCGTCATCTCGGGCGTGTGACGGTGGACGCCGCCGACGCCGTAGGGGCTCATCGAGCCCATCACCTCGCTGCCGAGCAGGTTCGTCTTGGGCGCCTTGCCGGCACCGGAGGTGCCGGAGGCGGCGACGACGATCGCCTCGGGCTCGGCGAGCCCGGCGGCGTAGGCGGGGAACAGCGCGAGCGAGACGGACGTCGGGTAGCAGCCGGGGACGGCGATGCGCGAGCTGCCTTCCAGCGCCTTGCGGCCGCCGGGCAGTTCGGGCAGCCCGTAGGGCCAGGTGCCCGCGTGCGGGGAGCCGTAGAAGTTCTCCCAGTCCTCGGCGCTGTGCAGCCGGAAGTCGGCGCCGCAGTCCACGACGAGCACGTCCGGGCCGAGCTGCTCGGCCACGGCGGCGGACTGGCCGTGCGGCAGCCCGAGGAAGACGACGTCGTGCCCGGCGAGGGTCTCGGCGGTGGTCGGCTCCAGCACCCGCTCGGCGAGCGGCCACAGGTGCGGCTGCAACTCCCCGAGCCTGGTCCCGGCGTTGGACCCGCCGGTCAACACGCCGATCTCGATCGCGGGGTGCGCCAGCAGCAGGCGCAGCACCTCGCCCCCGGCGTACCCGCTCGCCCCGGCGACCGCCGCCCGGTACGTGGCCTTCGCTGCCATCTGCTGCCTCCTCGGTGTTGGGATAACTATACGGAGGGAGGCACATTCATGCAATGAAGCCCATGCGGCGCCCCTGTCGTCACCGGCCGCGCTCCGGCCTCAGGCCAGCGGGACCCACCAGACCGGGACAGGCGGACTCGGGCGCTCGTCGTCCTCGTCGTCCTCCTCATCCTCCTCGTCCCCCTCGGGGACCGCTTCCGCGAGGCGGGTCCGCCAGAGGCCGACGACCTCCGCGGCCGAGTCCACGCGGCGCGGCGGAACCGGCCTGGCCAGGGCCCGGACGAGCGAATCGGAGCCGACGCCGCAGCACAGCACCGGCTCGTCGGTCATGACGTAGGCGTAGAAGAACGCCGAGCCGTCCGCCCGGTGGGCGGCGGTGACGCGCTCGTGGAGCCGTGTGGCCAGCTGCTCCAGCAGGGCCGGCAGCTGGTCGACGGCCGGGTCCTCGGCCCAGTCGCGGCCGTAGTGGAAGCGGTTCACCAGGCGCTCCGCGCGACCGTCGCGGGGCTCCAGCAGCAACGGCGCGTCGGCCAGCTGGGCCATGCACTCGGCGAGCGTCGATCCGCGCAGGACCGGCTCCGCCTCCACGTGCCCGGCCAGGACCGGGACGTAGCCGCTGACGCGGTCCGCCACCCAGGTGCGACGCACGGCGACGAGCGACCAGACCGGCACGGCCAGCACCGGTACCACCGCCCAGGAGAACCCGAGGCCGAGCAGCCGGACACCGAGCGCCCCCACCGCGATCGCCACGACGTCCTCCAGCAGCAGGCGCCCGGTGGATGTCGCCCTGGAGCCGTTGCGCAGGCGGGCCCGGACCCGGTTGAGGGCGAGGAAGAGGGCCAGCACCACCCCCAGGGCGGTGACCGCGAAGGTCGGGTCCGGCGGGGCGGCGACGGACCAGTCCGTCGTTCCGTCCACGTCCACGCCGATGACGTGCCGCCGCCACACGTGCGCCGGCAGCAGGGTGCCGGAGCCCCGGAGCCGGACCGCCTCACCGGCCAGCAGGCCGTCGTCGAAGGTCGCCCAGGTGTTGAGCGAGCCGTCGGCGGTGACCATCGACACGGCCGGGCGTCCCTCGCCGGCCGGGGTGCGCAGGCCGTTGACGGCCATCGGCACGACGCCCCGGCAGTCCGCGGTGAGCACCCGGTCACGGCAGGGCGGCGCGACGCGGTAGTCGTGCGCGGTCACCGCCTGGGTGGTGGCCAGGACCATGAGGAAGACCCCCGCCACGCCGAGCACCGGCAGCCCCCACTGCACCCAGACGGTCCGCTCGAACGCCGGCATAGGCACATCCGGGAGCAGCCGCACCGGGCGGGACCGGCGGCCCCACGGCACCCGAGCCGGACGCAGCGGACGTCGACCCCGCGCCGGCCCGTCCTCCCCCCGGACGTACCCGCTCCCTCGGCGGGCGACGGACCGGCGCGGGGGACGCGGCCCCCGGGTCCGCACGGTCACCCAGGCCGCGAGCGCGGCCACAGCGAGCATCGCCGCTCCGCCGCCGACCAGGCACCCGGCGGTACCGCCCGCGCCGAGGTTCAGCTGCACCACACCGACCACCAGCGGCACCAGCCCGCCGATCGACACGCACAGGTAGCCGAACGTCCGCGCGGTCGCCCGGCGACCGCGCTTGTAGCGCCCGACGATCCCGCCCTGCCCGTGGCGACGCACCAGTGCGGGCAGCGCCGCCAGGAGCAGGCCGTAGTCGGCCAGCCCGAGCGAGAACAGCGCGCCGCCCAGCATCGTCGCGAACCGCTCGCGCGGGGCGGCGAGGGTCTCGGCGCTGCCGCCCCTGCCCTCGACGGAGACCACCCGGCCGTGCCAGGAGACCAGGGTGACCCGGTCTCCGTCGGCGGCCCAGGCCAGCAGCGCGCTGCCGGACCGGAACCCGACCGCGACCGCGTGGCCGGGGACGCCGGCCGTCGGGCCCACGGCGACGTCGAGGCTGAAGTTCGCGTTGCGGCCCCCGATCTCGGTGACCCCGGTGACCGTTCCCTCGGTCCGCTCACGACAGTCGGCGCCCGCGGTCACCCCTGAGGACGCGCAGAACGCAGCGCCGCCGTAGGCGCGCGCGTCCACGGCGTCGGAGACCGCACGCCAGGACATGACCACCAGCGCCACCAACGCTGCCACGCCCACCACGGCCGCGATCCACGCCCGTCGACCGTCCCTGCCCACGCCCGCGCTCATGCCCGCCCCCGTCCGCCCGCGCCGGTCCCACCGGCGGCGGAGCGGGAGGCTATCAGGCGGTCCTCAGACGTACGCGGCCAGCGGGTCCTCCTCGCCGTACGGACGCAGGCGCAGCGTGCGGGCGTCGCGTTGGCGGATCAGGTCGGCGTCGCGCAGCAGGGCCTCGAGGTCGTCCTGGCCGAGGTGGAGGAAGCGGCCGTGGAGCGGGTCGAACCGACCGCGGGCGGCGTCGACGACCGTGCTGACCAGGTACGGGATGCTGCCCCAGTGCACCATGCCGTCGAACATCGCCATGCCGGCCGTCATGTCGGTGGCCACCGCGCCCGGACTGATGTCCAGCAGGGTCACCCCGTGCGGGCGCAACGATTCCGCGAGGTTGTCGCTGAGCCGCAGCAGCGCCGCCTTCGAGGTGGCGTACGCGGTGTAGCGGCCGTCGGGACGCAGGGCGAAGCCGCTGTTGAGGTTGACGACCCGGCCCTCGCCGCGGTCGACCATGCCCGGCAGGACGGAGCGCAGCAGGTTGAACGGCCCGCGCAGGTTCGTCTCCACCACCTGCCACCACTGGGTCTGGTCCGCCTCCCACAGCGGCACCTCGGCCCGGTCCACCTGGCCGGCGTTGTTGACCAGCAGGTCGATCCGGCCCAGGTCGCGCTGGACGCCGTTGACCGCTGCCTTCACCTGCCCCGGGTGCGCCACGTCGGCGGCGAACGCGACGCACTTCACCCCGTGGCGCACGCAGGCGCGCAGGGTGTCGGTGAGGGTCTCGCGATGGCGGCCGATGAGCGCCACGTTCATGCCCTCCTCGGCCAGACCGAGCGCGATCTCCCGCCCGATCCCCCGACCGGCACCGGTCACCAGGGCGGACCGCCCCTCCAGACTGCGCAGGCCCATGGCCCCGCCTCCCTCCCTTTGGCACGTTCGTCCATGTCATCGTCGTCCGCTCTTGGCGGGACCGGCGGCGGACACGCGGAGGCGCAGGAGGTAACGTCGGGCCGTCGAACTGAATGGAAGTCCTAGGACTTCCCGTCGAACGGAACTGGGGAAGCCACGTGAGCGACATCGCGCGAGTAGGAGTGGTCGGCTGCGGCCTGATGGGGTCCGGCATCGCGGAGGTCTTCGCCCGCGCGGGGCTGGACGTCAAGGTCTCCGAGGCCACCGGCGAGGCCCTGGAGCTGGGCCGCACCCGCATCACCACCTCCCTCGACACCGCGGTCCGCCGCGGCAAGCTGAGCGAGGAGGACCGGGACGGCGCGCTGGCGCGGATCTCCTTCACCACCGAGCTGACCGACTTCGCGGACCGGGACCTGGTCGTCGAGGCCGTCGCCGAGCGGGAGGACATCAAGGTCGCGATCTTCGAGACCCTCGACCGGGTCGTCGAGCGCCGCGACGCGATCCTGGCGTCGAACACCTCCTCCATCCCGATCGTCAAGCTCGCCTCCGCGACGAGCCGGCCCGAGCAGGTGCTCGGCATCCACTTCTTCAACCCGGCGCCGGTCCAGAAGCTCGTCGAGATCATCCCGACGCTCACCACCTCCGCCGAGACCGTCGCCCGCGCCGAGGCGTTCACCCGCGAGGCGCTCGTCAAGGACCCGATCCGCGCCCGCGACCGCGCCGGCTTCGTCGTCAACGCCCTGCTGGTGCCCTACCTGCTCTCCGCAGTCCGCATGTTCGAGTCGGGCATCGCCACCGCCGAGGACATCGACAAGGGCATGGAGGCCGGCTGCGCCCACCCGATGGGCCCGCTGCGCCTGTGCGACCTGATCGGCCTGGACACCATCGTCTCCATCGCCGACTCGATGTACGAGGAGTTCAAGGAGCCCCTGTACGCGGCCCCGCCGCTGCTCCAGCGCATGGTCGACGCGGGCCTGCTGGGCCGCAAGTCCGGCCGCGGCTTCTACCAGTACTGACGCGGGTCGCGACCGTCAGGGCGGGGAGGCGACCAGCTCGAACGGTGGGTGCGTCTTCGCCAGCGCCCACCGTTCGCAGGTGGCCGGGTCCAGCACGACGTCGACGATCTCCCGGCCCGCCCGCATGTTCCACGCGGTGACGATGCCGACCGAGTCCGAGGTGCGCACCTGGAGCGGGCGGCCGTCGTACACCAGACGTGCGCCGAGCTCGTCGCCGTTGTCCTGGCCGAAGTGGTCGATGATGTCGAGGGAGAGCTGCGTCTTTCCCTTCGGCAGTCCGGACGGGTCGTCTTCGCAGTCCAGGACGCGCATCCAGCCGTACGTCCAGCGCAGTTGCTCGTCGGCGGGGACGTCGGACGTGGGATAGGGGTAGGCCTCGGTGGCGGGCGGGTGCGTGAGCTGCCGGCCCTGGGACGACGAGCAGCCGGACAGCAGGCCGACGGCGAGGAGACAGGCGGCGGCCAGGCGGTGTGTCGGCACGTGGCGCAGCATAGCCGCGACGGCGCCCCGCGCGGGGCGGGGCGCCGAGGGTTGTGGGGAGAGGCGGGGATCAGGCGCCGCTGAGCGCCTCGTCCTTCAGGGCGCCGCGGATCTCGTTGCGGAGCTCGGGGCTGTCCGTCTCGCCGTGGACCGAGACGGCGTGCTCGGCGGCGGCGCGGACCACTTCCTCCTCCTCGCCCGCGATGGTGAGCGAGCAACCGGACTCACTCGGGTAGTCGCGGCAGTCGGCAACCTTGCGCATGGGATGTCTCCCTTCGGCTCCTTCGGCTCGTTCCCACCAGTATCGGCCCGATCCGGCGCGGTGTTCAGGCGAAGGTGTTGCAGGAGGACGGATCCCCGCTGCGGTAACCCGTGGTGAACCACTGCTGACGCTGCGCCGCCGAGCCGTGGGTCCAGCTCTCCGGGGTGACCCGGCCCTGGTAGCGCGCCTGGATCCGGTCGTCGCCCACCGCCGCCGCCGCGTCCAGGCCCTGGGCGATGTCCGTGGAGGTCAGCGAGGTGATCAGCGGACGGCCGGTGGACGCGGACGGTGTGGTCGTCGCGTGGTGGGCCCAGACACCCGCGTAGCAGTCCGCCTGCAGCTCCAGCCGGACGGAGCCGCTGTTCGCGCCCTGGCCACCGCCCTTGGCCGTCTGTCCGGTGACGCCCACCGGGCCCACCGCGACAGCCACAGAAGATCGGAAAATCGCTGGCGCCCCAGGAGGGGTGATCCCTAACCTCCTGTCAGCGGGACGGAGACGCCCGCGACAAGCGTCGAGTGCTGGGACACAAGGGGGCCTGCTGGGCCATGTCAAAGACTGGCCCTCGCCACACGGCTCCCAGGGTTCGATTCCCTGGCGGCGCACCCACGAGGACCGGATACGGGGGAACCACGCATGGCCACCAAGCTGAACCAGATCATCGCCGTCGAGAAGGGCGTCAAGGCCAAGGCCTTCGCCGACCTCACCCAGGCGCACCACGACGTGCAGAAGGCCGCGCTGCTCACCGGCATCGCCCGGACCTACCAGCCGCGCGACGAGGAGGGCGAGATGTTCCCGCCCGAGTCGACGCGGGTGCAGGTCCACGCCGAGGACGTGCTGCGCGGCACCGCCGCCTCACTGACCCGCCTGTTCGACGTCACCGCCACTAAGGACTGGGCCAACTGCCACGCCCGCGCGGACGTGACCGTCGAGGGCCGGACCCTGCTGACGGACGTGCCGGTGGGCTACCTGCTCTTCCTGGAGAAGCAGTTGGTGGACATGCACACCTTCGTCAAGAAGCTGCCGGTGCTGGACGCCGCCGAGAACTGGAGCCGCGACGAGTCGACGGACAGCTGGCGGACCGAGCCGGTCAAGACCAACCGCACCAAGAAGGTCTACCGCAACCACGTCAAGGCGGAGGCGACCGAGAAGCACCCGGCCCAGGTCGAGGTCTACACCGAGGACGTGACGATCGGTCACTGGACCACGGTGAAGTTCTCCGGCGCGCTGCCGGCGCGGCGTGTCAACCAGCTGCTGGAGCGCGTCGAGAAGCTGCAGCAGGCGGTCAAGTTCGCCCGCGAGGAGGCCAACGGCACCGAGGTGAGCGACCAGCGGATCGGGGACGCCGTCTTCGGCTACCTGTTCGAGTAGCCGGCAGGCACAACAACACAGACTCCCCGCCCCCGGTGGGCGGGGTGCGCCAGGAGCGCAAGCTGAAGCTGAAGCTTGTCGTGACGAACGCGGTCCAGTGGAGGTTCGAGTCCTCCCCCCGGCACTTCGCGCCGGGGTAGCCCAACGACGGTAGAGGCAGCCGCGATCAATCTCAGACTCTCGCTCCAGACTCAGCATTCGCCACCCGGCGTCGGATCGACCGAGTGCGGGCAGCACTCGCCGGATGCAGGTTCAACTCCTGCTCTCCGCTCCAGCGTGCGGAGGTAGTTCAAAGGCAGAACACGGCGAACTGAGAATGACCCACGCTCTTAAACGTGCCGACGCGCACCAGTGGTGGCACCTCGAGGCCCGGGAGCCGGATATGCTCCCGGGTCTCACTGACTTCGGGATTCCGGATTCCGGATTCGCTACGCTCGAGTCGTGCACAAGCTCAACCCGACCGTCGCCGGGATCGTCGGCGCACTGGTACGCCGGTTGCGGGAACGCAGCCGACGCCGGGCAGCCACGCACGAGGCATGGCTGCGCGGCATTCTCGACAGCGACCGCGAGATCAGCCTGATGGACGGGATACACCGCCACCCCTCCCCGCAGCCCGAGCGCCACGAGTAGCCGGCTGCCCGGCCGCGCGGCTACGCGGTGCGACCCTCCGCCACATTGGGGTCCGGCGCCAGCCCGGCCAGCGGGTCACCGAGGTGACGCGCCTCCGGTGCCGGGACGAAGGTGAACTGGACCATGCCGCGGGTGGTGCCCTCCGGCGGAATGCCCGCACGGTGCAGGCACCGGGTGGTGTTGACGAACGCGCCGTGGCCCGCGGGCGCGACGAAGGGCACCACCCTGTCGGGGGCGTCCAGTCGACGCCGGGCCGGCCCCTTCGCCCAGCCCTGGCCCAGGAACCCGCTGCGCATCAGCCGCCGTGTGCTCGGGACGGGATGCAACCGGAACGCCCCGCCCTCGGCGGTCACCCCGTCGCTGATCTGGACGAAGTACTTGAGCGTCGAGATCGGGTGCTGGTCGCAGTGCCAGAGGTTGCCGTAGTGGTGGAAGGCGCGTTCGGAGGGCGGCAGGTGGGAGATCCTCCACATGCGCACGTGCTGCACGCGCCAGCGCCCGCCGTAGTAGGCGTCGAGGACGCTCAGGACCGGGTCGTTCAGCAACTCCGCCAGCACGGGGACCCGGCCCGCCGGGTCCAGCACGTAACGCACGGCGTCCTTGATCCGGCTGCCCATGTCCACGGTCGCGGACGGGTCGTCGATGAGCTTCTCGTAGCCGGTGCGGACCTCCTCGATCAGACCGGACCGGTAGCCGGGGTCGAGCACCGCGAACCCGTTCCGCTCGGCCTCGGCCGCGAGCGGGTGGCCGACCGGATCGGCGGGAACCAGCGCGGGAACGGAGCGGGATCGCGCCAACACCCGTTGCTGGCCGCGGTTGTTCTCATGCCAGGCGTCGTTGCCCCAATACAGGCGTGCCGCCTCCAGAGCCACCAGGCCCGGGACCCTGTCATCCCCCATCTGACCTCCCCCGTCCTTCACTTGATCTCCACAAGGTAGAGCCAGGCGGACGCGACGATCAATACCTCTGACAGTCAAGGTTTCTGACTGCGAACCGGGTGTCATGGCCCGCGACAAGCCGTTATCCGGACTCTTTGAACCGGCATCAGAACCGGTGCAGATCGGCCGAGTTCCGCAAACCGATGCCTGCCGGTCACATGTGTGCTTATTGTGTGGGCGTACGCTGCGTCGAGGGCGCGGCCGTCCGCCCCTTCAGCACGTCGCACGTCATCCCGGCACGTCCTGGCACGTCCTGTCTCCCCGACGCGGTGAAGGACTTGATGACCACCACACGCACCAAGGCCGTCATCGCGGCCGATCCCGACCTGTCCGCGCTCCTGGACCGCCTGCTTCGGCTCGCCGAGGCGGGCCTGCCGGCCATGTACCGGCAGGACGAGCAGACCTTCGTCTTCACCCGGGCCGCCGTCGGTCCGCCCACCGTCGGCGGCGAGCACCGCCTGGAGGACCGCGGTGAGAGCGTGCGCTACGCCGCCATCACGGTGCTGGGCGCCCGCCTGCTCCCCGAGGAGCGGCAACGGCCGATCTTCGGCGGCCTGACCGCGGCGGAGTACGCCGGAGTCCTGGTCGAGCGGCTGCCCGGCGTCCGCAATCTCGGCGACGCCGCGCTCGTGGCCTGGGCCGCCGCCGACACCCGCCACCCCAAGCTCGACGACGCGCTGGCCCGCCTGGCCGCGCTCGACGACCTGGAGGAGGGGGCCCGGACGCCGCGTTACACGGTCGAGGCGGCCTGGGTGCTCTCCGCCCTCTGCGCCGCCCGCGACGTCAGCGACGCGACCGGCGTGGAACGACGGCTGGGCACGGCCAGGGACCGCCTGCTGCGGGCCCGGCTGGGTGCGAGTCCGCTCTTCCCGCACGCGACCGGCCCCGGCCTGCTGCCCTGGTACCGGGCCCATGTGGGCTGCTTCGCCGACCAGACCTACCCGTTGCAGGCGCTGGCCCGCGCCCACGCCTCCGCCGAGGCCACGACCGAGGGCGGCGACGCGGCGGCCCTGGCCGCGGCGGACGCCTGTGGGGCGCGCATCTGCGAGCTCCAGGGCGAGGGCGGCCAGTGGTGGTGGCACTACGACGCCCGGCACGGCACGCTGGTCGAGGGCTACCCCGTCTACAGCGTCCACCAGCACGCGATGGCCCCGACCGCGCTGCTCGACCTCGCCGAGGCCGGCGGCACGGACCACGGGGCGGCCGTCCGGCTCGGGCTGCGCTGGATGACACAGGCGCCGGAGCTCCGCTCGGCCCCCGGCGCCGACGTGGCCGTCCCCGAGTCGCTGATCCGCGACGAGCTCGGCGTGACCTGGCGCAAGGTGTTCCGCGGCGACCCGCGCAAGGCCGTCCGCGCGGCGCGCGGCGTCGGCAGCCGGATCGTCCCCGGCCTACGGCTTGAACCGCTGGAGCGGATCTTCCCGCCGGTGGAGCTGGACCGCGAGTGCCGCCCCTACGAGTTCGGCTGGATGCTGCACGCCTGGCTCGGCTCGCTCGACTCCGGTGGGGAGCACAGTCCGTGACGGATCATCACAGTGCGGACCGACGCCAGGTGCTCGGCGTCGGCATCGACGCACTCACGCTGGCCCAGGCCGTCGAGGTCTGCGCCGACGCGGCCGTCGCGGGCCGGCGGCTGGAGGTCGGCGTCGTCAACGCGGCCAAGCTGGTCACGATGAGCAAGGACCCGCGGCTGTCCGACGCGGTGACCGGCTGCGACCTCGTCCTGGCCGACGGCCAGGCCGTGGTGTGGGCCTCCCGCCTGCTGCGCGCACCGCTCCCGGAGCGGGTCGCCGGGATCGACCTGTTCCAGCGACTGCTGGCGGTGGCCGAGGAACGGGGCCTCACGGTCTACTTCCTGGGCGCCCGGCGCGAGGCGCTGGACGCGATGCTGGCCACTGTCGCCGAACGGCACCCGCGCCTGCGCGTGGCCGGTGCCAGGGACGGTTACTTCACCGACGAGGAGCAGCCGCGGATCGCCGACGACATCGCGGCCAGCGGCGCCCAACTGCTCTTCCTCGGCATGACCTCGCCGAAGAAGGAACTGTTCACGGCGGCCTACGGCGAGCGGACCGGGGTCCGCGTCGTGCACGGTGTCGGCGGTTCCTTCGACGTGCTCGCCGGCGTCACCCGGCGGGCACCCGGGCTGTGGCAGCGCCTCGGCCTGGAGTGGCTGTACCGGGTGGCCCAGGAGCCGCGCCGGCTCGGCCGTCGCTACCTGGTCACCAACGTCCAGTTCGTGCTGATGACCGCGCGGGCGATGCTCGCGCGCACCGCAGAACCGGCGCAACCGCCGGCACCGGCAGGAGGTAACTGATGCGCGTCGTCGTGGTCGGACAGGGGTACGTGGGGTTGCCGCTCGCGATCCGGGCCGCCGAGGTCGGGCACGAGGTGATCGGGTACGACGTGGACGGCGGCAGGATCAAGCGGCTGGCGTCCGGGGAGTCCTACGTCGAGGACGTCTCCTCGGAGCGGCTGCGCGCCGTCCTGGCGTCGGGCGCCTACCGGGCGAGCGACGCCGCGCGCGACTGCGGCGGCTTCGACGTGGCCGTGGTGACGGTGCCGACGCCGCTGCGCGAGGGGGTGCCCGACCTCAGCTACATCGAGGAGTCGGCGCGCACCCTGAGCCGCTACCTGCGTCCCGGCGCGACCGTCGTGCTGGAGTCGACGACCTATCCGGGGACCACGCAGGACCTGTTCGGGCCGCTGCTGGAGGACGGCTCGGGGCTGGCCGCGGGCGCCGACTTCCACCTCGGGTACAGCCCCGAGCGGATCGACCCGGGCAACACCGTGTGGGGGTTCCAGCAGACGCCGAAGGTGGTTTCCGGAGTCGACCCCGGCTCACTGGAGGCGGTCCGCTCCTTCTACGGCCAACTCGTGGACACGGTGGTGCCGGTGGCCTCCCCCAAGGAGGCCGAGCTGGCCAAGCTGCTGGAGAACACCTTCCGGCACGTCAACATCGCCCTGGTCAACGAGATCGCGATGTTCGCCCGGCACCTGGACATCGACGTGTGGCAGGCCATCGACGCGGCGGCGACCAAGCCGTTCGGCTTCATGCGGTTCACCCCCGGCCCGGGTGTCGGCGGTCACTGCCTGCCCATCGACCCGTCCTACCTGTCCTGGCGGGTGCAGCGCGAACTCGGCCAGAGCTTCCGGTTCGTGGAGCTGGCCAACGACATCAACAACCACATGCCCGAGTACGTGACGCGGCGCCTGATCGACGCCTTCAACGCGCAGCGGCGCTCCGTCAACGGCTCCCGGGTCCTGCTGCTGGGCCTGGCCTACAAGAAGAACACCGGCGACGCCCGGGAGTCGCCCGCGCTGCGGGTGGCCAGGCTGCTGCTGGACCTCGGCGCGCAGGTCCACGCCGCCGACCCGCACGTGGTCGAGCGGCCCGAGGTCGACGCCCGGCTCGTCCGTGTCGAGCTGACAGCAGAGGAACTGGACGCCGCCGACGCCGTGGTGGTGCTGACCGACCACGACAGCTTCGACTGGGAGCTGGTGCGCGGCCATGCCCGCTACGTGCTGGACTGCCGCCGCCGACTGGCCGGTGACGCCGGCGCGGATAGCGGTGCCGGCGCCGAGGTCGAGGTGCTCTGAGCCGATGCGGATCGTCTGCGTGGTGGGGGCCCGCCCCAACTTCATGAAGGTCAAGCCGGTGATGGACGCGCTGGAGCGGCGCGGCGCCGAGGTGCTGCTGGTGCACACCGGCCAGCACTACGACCCGGCGATGAACGACGTGTTCTTCGCCGATCTCGGCATCCGCCGACCGGACCGCAGCCTCGGCGTCGGCTCCGGCAGCCACGCCGAGCAGACCGCCCGGGTGATGACCGGCTTCGAACCGCTGCTGGCCGAGGTCGCCCCGGACGCGGTCGTCGTCGTCGGCGACATCAACTCCACCGTCGCCTGCGCGCTGGTGACCGCCAAGGCCGGGCCACTGCTGGCCCATGTAGAGGCGGGCCTGCGCAGCCGCGACTGGCGGATGCCCGAGGAGGTCAACCGCGTCGTCACCGACCGGCTCAGCGACTACCTGCTGGCGCCGTCGCAGGACGCGGTGGAGAACCTGCGCACGGAGGGCTACCGCGAGGACCAGATCCATCTGGTCGGCAACGTCATGATCGACTCCCTGCTGGCGAACCTGCCCCGGGCCCGGGACAACGGCGTGCTGGAACGGCTGGACCTGCGGCAGGGCGAGTACGGCCTGGTGACGCTGCACCGGCCCGCCAACGTCGACGATCCGGCCGTCCTGGCGGGCATGCTCAAGGCGCTCGGGGAGGTGGCGCAGCAATGCCCTCTGCTGCTGCCCGCGCACCCTCGCGCGGCCGGCAAGCTCACCGCGCTGGGGGTCCCCGAGGGGGTGCGCCTGGTGCCGCCCGCCGGCTACCTGGACTTCCTCGCGCTCCAGGCGTCCGCCCGGATCGTGCTGACGGACTCGGGCGGCATCCAGGAGGAGACCACGGCCCTGGGCGTGCCGTGTGTGACGCTGCGGGAGAACACCGAGCGGCCGATCACGGTCTCCGAGGGCACCAACGTCCTCGCCGGGATCGAGCCCGAGGGAATCGTCCGCACCACGCTGGCGGTCCTGGCGGCTCCTCCGCCTGCGCGCCGCCCCGCGCTGTGGGACGGCCGGGCCGGTGAACGGATCGCCGAGGTCCTGCTGACCGGCGGCCCCGCGGGCGGGCGGGCACGGCCCACCGACCTGGTGGCCGCCGACCCCGGGCCCGCCGACTCACAGAACCAACCGGCGCAAAGCCCTCTCGTCTGATCGCATAAGCCCATAAGCTCGTTCGTCAGTCGCGTGTCCCCGTAGCCGCCGACCGACCCACGGACAAGGAGACGGAGTGGATCTCGCCGAGATCGCGCGGGTCATGCGCAGACGGTGGTACGTCCTGCTGCCCGGACTGCTGCTGACGGCCGCGCTCGCGGTGGCGATCATCGTCGTGCTGCCACCGAAGTACCAGTCGCAGAGCACCGTCGAGCTGCTCAACTCGCAGAAGGCGACGGTGCCGTTCGACGGGAACCCGTTCCTGAGCACGCAGACCTCGCTGACAGGCATGGCCGACAGTCTCGGCCGCAACCTGAACTCCGACTCGGCCAAGGCGGAGCTGGCCGCCCGTGGCGTGAGCGACACCTACGTCGCGATGATCGCCGACAACGCGCAGGCACCGCTGATGTGGCTGACCGTCACCGGGCCCGACCCGTCCCAGGTGCTGGCGGAGGACCGGACGCTGACCGCGTACGCGGCGGAGCGGCTGCAGCAGTTCCAGACGCAGCAGTCCGTCCCGCAGGACGCCATGATCCGGATGATGACGATCGTCTCGCCGCAGACGCCGGCAGCCCAGACCAAGACCCGGATCGAGTACACGGTGCTGGCCGGGCTCCTGGGCCTCGCCCTCAGCCTGGTGGCCACCTTCTTCGTCGAGGCCCGCCGGCGCCGGGCGCCTGACGGCGCGGATTCCGCCCTCGCCTCCCCCGACGCCCCAGCGGCTCCGCCGCTGGGCGCGATGTCCGGCCTGCCCCGGCAGTCCGGGCCCACCAGCCGACCCGACCCTGCGGCGGAGCCGCAGGGCGGGAGGCCGGCGCAGACCGAGGCCGAGACATGGCCCAACCCGGCGGAGCCGCGCGGGGCGGACACGGCCGGGCTGACGCCGCAGGCCGAAGCCGACTCCGAGGCCGACTCCGAGGCATCTCGCCGGTCCCGCCAAGCGGCGGAGGGCGGGAGGCCGCCGCAGACCGAGACCGAAACCGAGGCACCCGGCCGGCCGGGCCCGGCGGCGGAGCCGATCGGGGCCGCGGCCGCGGTGCCGACGCGGGCCGAGGCAGGGCTGGAGAGCCCGACGATGCAGTTGGCCGCCCTTCCCACGAACGCTGCCGCGCCGGCCAAGCAGCGATCCTCCTGGTTCGGCTGACCCCCGCCGGCCCCGAGCCGCCTCCGAGGAGTGCCGCCCATGGACACCGCGCCCGCCCCGGGCCTCGATGCCCCTGGAACCACCGAACCACCGGACCCGCCCCCCGCACTGGGCACGCGGGTCCGCAACGCCGCGCGGTGGAGCCTGATCAACACCGTGGTCATGCGACTGGGCAACTTCGCCGCAGGCGTCGTGCTCGCGCGCTTCGCGCTGGGTCCCGCCGCCTGGGGCGTCTACGGGGTCGCCCAGACCGTGCTGCTGGTGCTGCTGTCCGCCAACGAGCTGGGCGTCGGCCTGGCCATGGTGCGCTGGGAGGGCGAGGTGCGGCGCTTCGCGCCCACCGTGCTGACCCTGAGCACCATCTCCAGCGGCCTGTTCTACGTCGTGCTGTTCGTCGCCGCGCCGCACCTGGCGGCCGCGCTAGGCTCTCCCGGGGCCACCGGCGTGCTGCGGGTGATGTCCCTGTGCGTGATCCTCGACGGCGTCTCGCAGGTGCCCGCCGGAATCCTGACCCGGGAGTTCGCCCAGGGCCGCCGGATGACCATCGACGCGCTCAACTTCGTGCTCAGCACGGCCGTGACGCTGGTGCTGGCGTTCCGTGGGTGGGGCGCGATGAGCTTCGCCTGGGGTTCGGTCGTGGGCAACGTCGCGGCGCTGGTCGGCTGCGTGCTGGCCGCGCCCGGCTGGCTGCGGTTCGGCTGGGACGCCGATCAGGCGCGCGCCCTGCTGCGCTTCGGTCTGCCGCTGGCCGGTGCCAGTCTGCTGGCGCTGGGTGTGCTGAACGTCGACACCCTGGTGGTCGGCTCGACCCTTGGCAAGGTGCAACTCGGCTTCTATGTCCTGGCGTTCAATATCTCCGGCTGGCCGGTGCGGATCATCTCCGAGGCCGCCCGCCGGGTCTCCTTCGCCGGGTTCTCCCGGCTCGCGGAGTCGCCGCAGGCTCTGGCCCAGGGATTCGGCAGAGCACTGGGCGTGCTGGTCACCGGCAGCGTGCCGCTGTGCGTGCTGCTCGCGGTGCTGGCCGCACCGGTCATCCACCTGATCTACGGGGGGCGTTGGCTGCCCGCAACCGGGGCCCTGCCGTGGCTGATGGCCCTGGGCCTGGTGCGGATCGGCTGCGAGCTGGCCTACGACTGCCTGGTGGCGATCGGGAGACGCCGGCTGCTGATCCTCACCCAGGCGCTGTGGCTGGGCGCGCTGATCCCGGTGCTGGCCGCGGGGGCCCACCTGCACGGCATCGTCGGCGTCGCCGAGGGCCATGTGCTGGTCGCGGCAGGTGTGGTGGTGCCGGTGTACGTCATCGGCCTGGCCCGCACCGGGATCACCCCACGCGCACTCCTGCGGGCCTGCGCCTGGCCGTTCGTGGCCGGCGCGGCGATGGCCGCGGTGGCGTGGGGGCTGCGCGGCGCGCTGGGCGAGAGCCTGCCCGCACTGCTGGCCACCGGCGTCGTCGCCCTGGCCGTCTACGTCGTGGGCGTGCTCCCGAGCCGCAACCGGCTGCGCGGGATCGAGACGGCGCACGGACGGCACGCCCGTCCGTGGCGTGGCAGGTGAGCCGGATGCGCGAGAACGCCCACCGGGCCACGTCGCGGCCGCCGGGGCGCCCGGACCGGCGGCGCACCGCCGTCCGCGTGCTGCTGGCGGCCGTGGCACTGGCCTTACTCCTGCTGGTCGCCGACACCCTCGGCGCCCACCTCGACGAGCACACCACCGCGGGCTGCCCCACCGGCCAGGCTTCCTGCGCCTCCGGGACGCCACGGGGCACCTCCGGGGACGGCGCGTCCCCGGGCAGGGGCACGGGCTCCGCGAGCCCGAGACCGTCGGGCAGCGCGTCCACGTCGACCTCCGCCTCACCCTCGGCCTCCCACGGGCCCTCCGCGAGCCCCGGCAGCACCGGCGGCACCGGCGCCGGGGGCGGACCCTCGGGCCCCTGCTCCTCGCCGGGCGCGTGCGGCTTCCCGACCGCCGCCACCACCGGTCCGCGCAGCGCGCCGACCAGTTCGCACAGCGGCGACATCACCATCCGCACGGACGGGACCGTGATCGACGGCTGGAACCTGGCCGGATCGCTCGACATCTACGCCAACGACGTCACCGTCGTCGACACCAGCATCACCTCGACCAACTGGTGGGGCGTCAACCTGCGCTCCGGGTACCACGGACTGCGGGTGCTGCACAGCCGGATCACCGGCGTCCCGGGCAAGGGGCAGGACAACGGCGGCGAGGACTACGCGGTCTCCAACATGGGCGTCAGCTCCGTCGAGGTCGGCTGGAGCGACATCTCCGTCTTCGGCAACGCACTGTCCATGGGCCAGGGCGACCTGCACGACAACTACGTCCACGACCTCGCCCCGTTCGTCAACGCGAGCGGCCAGTGGCAGCACCTGGACGCCGTCATCAGCGACGGGGGCGGGGACGGGCAGTTGACGATCCGTCACAACACGCTGCTCGACGCGCCCGGCGTCGATCGCGGCGCCTCCGCCGCGATCGGCCTCTACGCGGACACCGGCACCGTCAACAACGCCGTGGTGGAGGGCAACTGGCTCGCGGGCGGCGCCTACGCGCTCTACGGCGGCGGTCAGGGATCGACAGGCATCAAAGTCACCGGCAACGTCTTCTCCGACCAGTACCACCCCGCCTGCGGCGTCTACGGCAACGTCGCCTACTGGAACGCGGGCGGCTCGGGCAACGTCTGGGCGGGCAACACCACCTCCGACGGAAGGCCGGTGACTCCGCAGTGAGCGCGGCGAGGAAGCTGGTGCGGGCCGTGGCGCGCGCGCCCTGGGAGCTCGGCAAGTGGCTGTTCGGCTGGCACGTGCTGTTCGAACTGCGCAACAAGGTGCTGCTCGGCCACACGGCCCGGGCCCTGCGCCGCGCCGAGGACGCCGAGGTCCGCCGGTTCGACCGGCAGCCGCGCCCGACCGCGCTGGTCGCGACCGTGATCGCCACCTACCGCCGCCCCGAGGCGCTGCGCGCGGCCGTGGCCTCGGCCCTGACCCAGACCGTGACCGACCAGGTGGTCATCGTCGTCGACGACGGCGCCGGCCTGCCGTCGGACCTGCCGGACGACCGGCGGCTCGTGACCGTCTCCCTGTCCCGCAACATCGGCATCGCGGGCGTGGTGCGCAATGTCGGCATCCGGCTGACCGACTCCCGCTTCGTGGCCTTCCTCGACGACGACAACCTCTGGGAGCCTGACCACCTGGAGTGCGCGCTGGCCGCGTTGACCGCCGAGGGCGGGCCGGACGCCGTCTACACCGCGCTGCGCAGGGTCCTGCCGGACGGCGCCGAGAAGGACGTTCTGTCGGTGCCGTTCAACCGGCGGCTCGCCGCGCGCAAGGCGTTCCTCGACACCAACGCCTTTGTGGCGCGCCGCACGCCCGCGCTGCTGTTCAGCCGCATCCGCCGCACGCCGGAGGTCCTGCCCCGGGAGGACTGGGAGCTGGTCCACCGTTACAGCCGCCGCCACCGGGTCGTCCACGTGCCCACGGTGACGGTGCAGTACCTGACCAACCCCAGCAGCTACTACACGGATTGGCAGAGCTAGCCGATGAGTCCCCAGGTGGTCCACAACGTGTCGTTCCACGGCGTCGGCATGCCGGGCCCGGAGCGTGAGCCCGGCGAGCACGACTACTGGGTGGGCCGGGACGCGTTCCTGCGCATCCTGGACGACTGCGCGGCCCGGCCCGGGGTCCGGCTCAGCTTCGACGACGGAAACGAGTCCGACGCCGCGATCGCTCTGCCCGCGCTGGTCGAGCGGGGACTGACAGCCGACTTCTTCCTGATCGCCGGGCGGATCGGCACCCCCGGCAACATCTCCGCCGAGGGCGTGCGCGCGCTCGTCGCGGCCGGCATGGGCGTCGGCAGCCACGGTCTGGGCCACCGTGCCTGGCCCGAGGTGCCGGACACCGAGCTCGACGCCGAACTGACGGACGCGCGGACACGGATCGCCGAGACGGCCGGGCAGCCGGTCGACAGCGCGGCCTGCCCGTTCGGCGCGTACGACCGGCGAGTCCTGGGGCGCCTGCGCGCGCTCGGCTACCGCCGCGTCTACACCAGCGACCGCCGCCCGGCCGCGGGGGACGCCTGGCTCCAGGCCCGCTTCAGCGTCGTCGCCACCGACACCGTCGAGTCCTTCCGCACAGCGGTACTCTCCCCCCGCGGCCCCGCCCGCCGCCTGCGCGACAGCGCGGTGGGCACGGTCAAGCGGTGGCGGTAACGGTGACGGAGATGAACGCACCTTCGCAACCCACCTCCGACGGCTCCGCCCGCCCTGAGGTCACTGGGGGCGGGACAACGCAGGCGCCTGGCGCCACCCGGCCGGAGGCCAGGGCGGACGGGACAACGCGGGCGCCTGCTCCCCGGGACGTCACCCGGCCGGAGGCCAGGGCGGGCGGCGCGCCCGATTCGCACGCCGGCTCTGCCGCCTCCGGCGCCACCCAGCCGGAGGCCGAGCGGGGCGGGACAACGCGGGTGCCTGTTCCCCCGGACGTCACCCGGCCGGAGGCCAGGGCGGGCGGCGCGCCCGATTCGCACGCCGGCTCTGCCGCCTCCGGTGCCACCCGGCCGGAGGCCGAGCGGGGCGGGACAACGCGGGTGCCTGTTCCCCCGGACGTCACCCGGCCGGAGGCCAGGGCGGGCGGCGCGCCCGATTCGCACG